>NZ_DATMYY010000093.1:0-6156 GCF_035560735.1 Methanospirillum sp. | reverse complement strand
CAAATTTCCTGGAAAAATGTAGATCAACAATCGTAACCACGTGATCTAGAAAAAAAACTATGGACTAATGCAATGATAATCGTAAAAAAAGTAGTAGCGCCCCGGCCGGGACTTGAACCCGGGTCAAAAGCTCCGCAGGCTTCTAGGATATCCACTACCCTACCGGGACTGAGGTGCTTATACAAGTATGTCGTGAGTAGTTATAAATCCTCTCATCTTGATCAGACTTCATTTTTCATCTTCATATGCATCCTTACCATCACTCCGATTGTCTCATTTGATGCATCCCTGATTGAAGATGACTGAATTACTACATGTCTGAAGGTTCCATCCTTCATCTTGACTGCGATATGCTGCTTGATTCCAAGCACCAGACTTTCTCTAATGACATCCTGAAATGTGTTGGAAAATATGGTATTCTGCCTGGTATCGTAGAATGTCAGGTATTTACCTATTGGATCATTGATCACATCATTTCGTGAAACATTGAGAATGTGCTCTCCATAAGGGTTGACAAAGAGTATTCTTCCTCTATTATCAAGGATGAAATAGGCATCCAGTTCGGAGAGCGCAGCTCGTGCCACCCTGCGGATCTTACTGAATTGGAAATCCTTGGCTTTCTTGAGCAGCCGATCATTATGGAGAGCTATCTCTATGTTGGAATAGAGGTCCTTTCCGCTGAATGGTTTGATAATAAAACTTGCCGGTTCAGCATTGGCTGCGCGACTCAATGTCTTCTCATCATCCTGCGCTGAAAGAAAGATTACAGGAATTTTAAATATCGACGTGATATATTTTGTCGCAGTTATCCCATCAATTTTTCCGGCGAGATTAATATCCATCAGCACGATATCTGGCAGATGTTCTGCTACCTTGTAGAGTGCCTCTTCTCCGGTTGTAACCCTTGCAGTTACCATATACTCTCGTTGAAGGAGAAATTTCTCTATCAGTGACGAGATGATTTCATCATCCTCAACGATGAGTACCTCGATGAGTGGGCTTTTTGGGTGGTCAAACATTACCTGTACCTGCCTGTTAACGTGCGGGATAGTTTTAGACTAGTATAGGATTGTCTATTCATGTTTAAGAACCATTCCAGCCTGATGAAGACTCCTGCTAATTATGAGAGATTAAACATCTTTTCATAATGGCTGACTCTGAAAAATGATTGTTTACCGGTATTCTCGCCTGGTATACGAGTACTTATCTGCATCTCCTCCGTGAAAGACTATGTAGAACCACTCATACACTGATTTCAGAGCACCGAACTGATCATATCGCCTCATGGAGAAGCCTACCCAGAGTTTACGATCAAACCAGATTTTTCCTTGTCTCTTCATCCTGTGAGCGATCTCCAGATCATCACCTGCATCTGATACGCGGTACATTCCTGCATTCATAAAAGCATCCCTTCTGAATGCACTATTGCAGCCCAGGGTAAAGAGAATAGTTCCAGTCAGATAGCCGATGCCTGCAAAGGTGTTTGCAAGGAAGAGATAAAAGCGATTTTTCAGTGTCTTCTCTATAGGTCTGACCGGTCCATAGATCATGACTATTTTTGAATCTTCAAATCCCTTTTCAATTCGTTCGAGCCAGTCCGGAGGCAGATATGTGTCAGCATCAGTGGTTACTATTATCTCCCCTTTTGCCTGCATCGCTCCGTCATTGCGAGCTCCCCCGACTTTTGGACTGGTCTGAATGAAAACGGTGTCAGCATACTTTTCCGCAATCTCACGGGTTTTATCTTTTGATCCACCATCAACCACGATTATCTCGTAGTGATCCCTGGGCAGAGTCTGTTTAGTCAGCGAAGAAAGGCACCCTTCTATCCGCTCTTCTTCGTTAAATGAAGGAACAATTACTGATATCATGTATTGAATATCTCCTGGTAGAGTTTGATATGTGCAGTACAAACGTCTTTAATGTCATAATGTGCTGATGCATCCCGTGCCTGGGCTGCACATGCCCTCAGCGTTGTCTCATCTGTTATCTCACGCCCTGCGTCTTCAACGGTTGAAAAATATCGTACTGTGTCTCCGTATACTTCATGAAACTCAGGAATACTTCTTGCTAGAACAGGGAGTCCGCATGCCTGTGCCTCGAGGACTGCCAGTCCGAATGTCTCGGCAAATGTAGGCATAAAGAAGATATCTGTTGCACAATATGCTTCAGCAATATCGCGGACAAACCCGGTGAAAATGACGTTATCGGTACGCTTCTGGATAAGCCACTTGATCTTCAGGTAATCTTTTGAGGCAATTCCATAAGGAAAACCCCCCACCCAGACAAATCTGATGTCTGGGTATCTGGATGCAAGTTCAATGAAATCATAGAACCCTTTCCGCGGACTTACCTGTGCCACAGTCAGGATCATCTGTTCATCCTCACCTATCCCATGCATCTCTCTGAATGAAATCCGTTTTTCTTGTGATGGGTGAAAATAACTCCTGTTAATCCCATTCGGTATCCTTGTAACCGGAACATCTGGCACCATCTCCTTCACCTCCTGCTCACACGATTCAGATATTGTAACTATGTGATCGAATTTGCGATAGATCTCGGGATACCGCTTATTTATCGCTTTGGTAAGGGCAAGATTGCCGATATTGACTCTCGGAGTTGAATGGGCAGTAAGGATTCTTTTTCCACCTGATAATCTTCGGTTGAGGAGAGCAATAGGTCCGAAGGTGTGGTAGTGTGAGATGTCAGCATTATACCTGAACCTCTCCCAGGTGAGGTTCAAATCAGACTCCTCTTTCAGGGTTTTATACAACGTACGAGCAACAGTAGAACACCCGATGTACTTAAAAAGAAGCATGTCTTCGACGACAAAGTTGACGTCCATTACAAGCCCCTTACAAAATCCATTACTGATCTGATGACCCCATCCATGTTGAGGTACTCAAATTGAGAAAACCGCCCTACAAGGGAGATATCAACTGATGCAAAGTGTTCCTTGATGATCTTCATATTCTGCTGCCACGCCAGATCATATACGACATACGCAAACCGATGCCGTACTGCTAGGGCAGATCTGACCTGGTCAGGATCAAGAATTTTAGCAGTTCCCAGAGCATTGATGGTATCTCTTACTATCTCTGCATCACTCATCTGATCTATCCTGTCACCTGCATTGTATGTTATCTCAGCAAGAATAGATGAGCAACCATCAGGAGCAACCTCTGTAGAGAAGTTTGAAGGGAATGAGATCCTGTTTGCTGCTGTTCCTTCTTTTTCAGGAAGATACATCCAGGAGAAAGGGAGTGTCTGCCCGTTAAGTCCGATCCCAACACAGACAATTGAATTATATTTGAGAGCGTTGATGGCAGTTCTAACTGGATCTGGTAAAGAACTGAAACATGACTGTAGAATCTGGAGAGGAAGGGTGCTGATCAATTTATCTGCCCTGATAATATCAGTCCCATTACTGACTTCCCATCCGTCTTCGGTTTTTTGAATAGAAGTTACGTTAAAACCGGTCCTTATCCGGTCTGTTACTGGGCGTGCAATCGCCTCAATGAGTGCTTCTATTCCACCTGTTATTGGGTATGAAAAGATTGCCTGATGAGCATAACCTTCAGTTTCGACCCCCACTGCTGCCTTGATAATGTCCTCTACCGGTGGGCGGGGAACACGCCCTTCAACCCAGTGTGCTGAGATCTGATTGAGTGGGTAGTTCCAGATCTTCTCATTATATGGGACCAGGTATGCCTCTGCTATACCTTTTCCAAAAGTATGGTATATCCAGTCTCTGAAATTTTCAGGATCTTTCAGTTCACCTTTTTCAAGGGCAATAAGTGTTTTTATGAACTCATTGAGACAGGTATAACAGTCCTCTTTAGGAAGTTCATAGAGTCCGTTTTCGAAGGGATATTTGATATAACGGTTTTTGTAAAATATTTTTGTATCTCTCTTTCGCTCACCCCGGTTCTCTTTGAGAACCTGATGCATAAATGAAAGAACCTCCTGATCCCTGGAGAAGATGATATGCGAACCGCCAATATCAAATGTGAAGCCATCAGTTGTGATTGATTTACATAGACCCCCGATACTGGAGTCCTTTTCTAAAACCAGAACCTCTTCACCCTCTTTTGATAGGAGGTGGGCAAGGGTTACCCCTGCAAGTCCACCCCCAATGATTACCGTCTTCACCTCTTATGAATGGGAGGTACAGAAATATAGTGATACCTTACAGAAAATCAATTCCGTTCCGATATTTCATAGAAAAAAACTGATCAAAGAACTCTGCTTTTTCGCAGATTTCGAAGTGACTGATCCAGGATTTTGTTACAGTCTTTGGTTATAACTTCCCCATGTCCCGGGTATATTGAATGCACCGGGAGCTGTACGAGTTTTTCAAATGCTTCAACAAAGGGACGTTCATAGGTTCCTTCTGTTCCCCAGATCGTCAGAGGCGTGTCTCCTGAGAAGAGCAACTGATTTTCCCTGCAGTAGATACAGATAGAATCTGTGCTATGGCCGGGAACATGGATGAGATCAAAATTTTTCCCATTTACCTGCACTGTCTCTCCGCCTTTTACTACATTATCAATTCCGTGTAGGTATGCAGAATATGCGTAGGTTTTTACAGGCCAGATTGACTTTATATCTTTGAGAATTTTGGTATGATCATAATGACTGTGTGTCAGGATAACCTGGCATACGGGTTGACTCCGATTCTCGTATTCGATTTGTTTAAGGATAGGCAGTATCTGAGGGTCGCAACCAGTGTCAATGAGAAGGCCACATTTCTGGTTATCCATCTCTGAGTATCCCTCTCCGGGGAAAGAGGGCAAACAGAGGTACGAATTTGAGGTGTAAATTTCAGATCCGGCAGTCAGGTTTCTCACCTTCATGACCATGTTTCTCCTAATTCCTGCTGATAGACAAAATTCTCATTCATGACACCCTCAGGTAAATTTGCTCCTCTTCAGGTTACGAAGCGACTCTTCAAGCATGTGCCCCACTCCTTCACGAATGGGATCTCCGTGGCCCGGATAGATCTCTTTCACATCATAGGAACATATCCGCTCAAAAGCAGGAAGAAATGCCGGGTTATATATGCCGTCATCTGTGTAGATTCTGATTGGAATATCTCCAGAGAAGAGAACTCCCTCATCATGGCTGAAGTAGCAGACAGAATCCTCACTATGGGTTTCTCCCCAGATAACCTCGCAGTCTTGATCTCCGATATGGATCATCTGTTTGTCATGCACTGGAATAATCCCCTGGACCCGGCTTTCGGGGTGAGCGTAAACCGGAACCGGGTACCTGTCAAGGATCTCATGGAGGAGGCCGGCATGATCAAAGTGTGAATGTGTGAGGAAGATCTGCTCGATTGGTTTCTTTCCGATCCCTGTCCTGATACTTCTTAATTCTCCGAGCATGGTCACATCACGGCCGACATCGATAAGGCTGGCTTGATCACTCAACTGCAGATACTCGCTGCTGATGTGATAAACATTTGAGGTGTACTCAGTGCTATGTCCGGTCAGGTTTCGGATATGCATGTTATCTTCCGATCTTTCGAAATATCTGTGCGTTCATGACCATCAACTCAAACTTCCCGTTCAATTCGTCTGGTAACTTCTGAGTGTGCTCATGTAGCATAAAACCCCCTTCTTCAAGAGCATTCCAAAACATCATCCAGACTTTCATTCTCTCTTCAGCTGAGAAGTGAAGGAGGACATTTTTACAGATGATCATGTGAATTCCTGATCGGATCGGCTCAAATGAAAGTAGATCATGCCTCTGGAACTCCACAGAATTCCTTATCTCCTCTTGAATGATACGTTGCGAAGGATCATTATCGGCTGGAGTGAAGTATCTGGCAAGGATATCTTCCGGTATCCTCTCCAGATCCTTAAGTGGATATTTTCCCTCGTTAATGATCTTTCCATAGTTGCCATACTGATCCAGATCTGTGGCGTAAATTTTAACATTTCTGAATAGATATGGTCCGATTATTTCGCGGAGGATGATAGCAAATGTATAGGGCTCCTGCCCCATGGCACATCCTGCGCTCCAGATGGTTATTCTCGTTCTACTCTGGATATAAGGGTGAAAGTGTTCTATTGCAAGACGCAGAGTCTGTGCGTCCCTGAAAAAGAATGTAAATGCCATATATTCTCTACGTAATATGCCTCGTTATAGTTC
>NZ_DATMYY010000092.1:0-3350 GCF_035560735.1 Methanospirillum sp. | reverse complement strand
ATATAAATCCAAAAGTAGCAGCAGGTGTAGATATCGGATCCCTCACGACAAAATCGGTATTAATTTCAGATGGAGCCATTATTGGATCATGTATAATTCCAACAGGTATCTTTCCAGAAAAAAGTGGTCTGGAAGCACTTGAAAAAGCCATGGAATCAGTTGGCTATGCAGGAAAAAAACCAACATATACTGTAGCAACCGGTTATGGGAGGATATCAGCACCCTATGCTGATGAAACAGTTACAGAAATAACCTGTCATGCAAAAGGAGCGTATTCTATCAATCAGGCAACCAGGACGGTGATAGATATGGGAGGACAGGATTGTAAGGTGATCAGGATTGATAATTCAGGTAATGTATCTGATTTTATCATGAATGATAAATGTGCTGCAGGGACTGGCCGATTTCTTGAAGTAATCGCATCAGTGTTTAAGGTAAATCTTGAGAATCTTGGACCTATGGCGTTACAGGCAGAAGATATTGTCCCAATTAGCAGTACATGTACTGTTTTCGCGGAATCAGAAGTTATATCATTACTTGCAAGAGGGGAAAAGCCTGAGAATATCCTTCGGGGTGTTCATCATGCCATTGCACATCGCATTACCGGGATGACAATCAGAGTCGGTGTTGAAGATGCTATTTTATTCTCTGGTGGTGTTGCTAAGAATGAAGGAATGAGGACAGCTCTGGCAGATGCATTCAATAAACCTGTCATTGTTCCGAACTTTGATCCACAGATAATCGGAGCTCTTGGTGCTGCAAGAATAGCTGATAAAAAAATTGCACGTGATGCTTCATGACCTTATCAGCACTCAAACAAATTCGTGATGCAGTAGAACAACGACCAAGTACATTAGTTGCTGAAAAAAATAACGGCAAAATTGTCGTTGGATGGTTTGGTTATTTCATACCAGAAGAGATAGTTCATGCTCTTGGAATGATACCGGTCAGGCTAGGCAGAGGAGGAGATGAACGACTCGTAGAACTTGGAGCACGATACATATCGTCACAAAATTGTGCGTTCATCCGTGCATCTATGGGAATGTTTGCAGAAAATTCAGACCCATATATCCGAGCTGCTGATGTTGTTGCTTTTGACAATGCCTGCATGCAGATATACAGGCTTGGTGAAGTTTCAAAATATTATTTTAAGAAAAAAACTCTGTTTCTCGGAGTTCCAAGAAATCCACAGGCAGAATCGTCTCAAAAATATTTCAGACAGGAGATGGAACATTTTACCCAAAATCTTGAAAAGATTGCAGGGAAAAAAATAGACACATTAGATCTTGCAGAATCAATTCTTCTCTATCAGACTATTAGAAATTGCACGAAAAAACTGTTTCAATCTCTTCTGATACCTGACTCACCACTTCACTGGAAAGAAGTAATTGAAGTTGTCCACGCAGGGTACTATCTTGATAAGAAAAATTACCTTTCTCTTCTGCAGGAGTTACTCAGTGAAATTGATTCCGGCTCTGTAAAATCAGAAAATAAATCTCCGGATGTCAGGGTAATTCTTTCAGGAAGTGCTATCGCTCCGGGAGATGAGAAACTGGTAGATCTTATTGAGCAAATGAATGGTACTATCGTACGAGATGATCTCTGGACAGGGCTGAATCCATCCCTGAATATGAACATAGAACATCCTTCAGTTTCCAGTATTGCTGATGCATATATGAACCGGATACCCCACTATACTCTTCCCTGTATAGAAAAAGATAATGATATCAGGTTTGAGCATCTTATGTCAACAGTTCTTGAAACCAAGGCAAATGGGGTCATTTATCATACAATACGCTATTGTGATTCAGCAACCTTTAAAACAACAGGGCTGAAAAACCGTCTTAAAAATGCTGGAATACCATTACTTGAAATTCATACCGAATACTCAGGATCTGACGTAGAAGCCATCAGAACAAGAGTAGAAGCCTTTTTTGAGATCCTGAAAGCACAAAACCAGACAGAGGTCAAAGTATGACTGTCGAATACCCCCCGTTCACTTACCCGGAAGAGATTAAACCGTTGGTTCTTGAAACTGATGATTTACATTTTTCTGATGGAACTACGGTAACAGCTGAACAGATATGGCACTTTATGACAGTAACCGGACCAAAACGGTTTCCATTTGCTTTTTCAACTAACCCGGCATTTGGTCATCAGTTATCCGGGGATGTTTCCCTCATCAGCGGAATCAGAAGAAACTACCTGGGCATGACCGGAATAGATAGACTTCGAAAATTTGTCAAAAATAAAACACCGTTGATCCTCGTACAGGGAGGAATTACTTCAGACCTATACCAGGCAGCGGGATGCATTTCAGTAGGTCCGATGTTTTTGAGAGGGTGGATCATGAATACACAGGAGGGAAGAGCATATAAAAATGCAAATCTCACCGGTGCATCACTTCTCGAGGAAGCAAGGCAGAATCTCTCATTTGAGTGCTGTAATCTGATAGCAAATGTAGGTCTCCTTAAATCCCGCGAACTTCCAATAGCAGCAATTGCACCCTGCCTTTGTTCACGCTGCTCAGATATGGCATATGCAGTTGAGGCATATCGAAGTGAATCCAGTAGCATCCCAACTGTTTTGATCGATTATCCAAGTAATTTTGAAGAAGGAGAATGGAGAGTTGAATATCTAAAAGAAGAACTGCATTCCCTTGTGAATCAGTTAGAAAAGATAACTGGAAAAGAAGTCACAGATGACGATATCCGTAATGAAATAAAAATCCAAAACAAAGCACGGTCCCTTGTCCGGGAATGTGAACAGGTCTGGTGGAGCGGGAAAGTACCCCCGACAAACAGCGTTGACGGCGGATTTGCACACCTGGGAATGATGGGAGCTTTTGATTTTCCAGTAGCAAATCAGGTTCTCAAAGAAACCAGAGATGAATTGCAGACCAGAGTCAATAATGGGGTCAAAGGCTACGGGCTTGTTGATGATCCTGCACGGCTCTTTGTATGTGGATCATGTGTTATGCCAAATGCCAACTTCGTAGACCGAAAGGGTGGTGTCCTTGTGGGAAGCGATGATGTCTGGAGTTCTATCTGTATGGATGTAAAAGAGACTGGTGATCCGTATGAGAATCTTGCAGTTTCATATGCCTCCCTTCCATATGAGCGATCAACTGAAGAACGATCAAAATGGACTGTTAAGCAGGTAAAAGCATCCCGGGCAGATGGTGTTGTATTCATGTTTAATTGGGGATGTAATTATCAGAGTGCCATAGCTGGAATGATAACTGATTACATCAAAGAAGAGACCGGTCTTCCTGCAATTAGTATTGAAGTAGGGGAACTGACACGAATGGAGTCTCTAGAGCAATCCCATAACCGGGTTGAATCTTTTAT
>NZ_DATMYY010000091.1:0-4663 GCF_035560735.1 Methanospirillum sp. | reverse complement strand
GATCTATACAAACCTAGTATTGTCTATCTTATTGTGTGAAAAATAGAGGCCATTTATGCGAATAAGTGCACGAAACTCAATAAAAGGAACAATTGTTACTATAACAAAAGGTATGGTTAATGCAGAGGTTGTACTTGATATCGGTAATGGGATTCTGGTAACATCTATGATCACTGCACATGCTGTAGATAGTTTGGGGCTTAAGGAAGGAATTCAGGCATTCGCTGTTATTAAATCCAGCGAAGTGACGATTGCTGTGGATTGAGAAAAAAATAATAAACTATAAATGCTCTACTTGAATCAGATTCTGATGCTTTTTTGATTTGTCTGAATATCATATAGCAGCGTATTGAGATATCGTTCATCATCTTCGAGAGAAAATCTGATTACTTCTGGGTGTAGAAGATTTGCTATATACTCAAGTGCAAGCACCCATCTAACTCCGGATACCGGGTACTGCTTTGGGATGCAATAGATCTGTCCAGTCTCTATCGCTGGTGCTAAAAGGCCTTCATTTTGACAGTGATGGAGAAAGTCGGAGGTATCAGACTTCCCCATTCCCAGACAAAGGATCACCTCGGGTTGTAAGGACATGAACTCCTCCCTGGACAATGGGTGAGGTCGTGACTCTGTATAGGCTATCTGATAGTTGAGAACAGACCCACCGGCTCTTGCAGCTAGTGCTACCTCCATTTTGTCAGGATATGATGCAAGATATGGATGAGAGAGAGCACAAAATACCCGGGGATGCCGGATATTTGCCACAGATTTCGTGATCTGTTCAAGTCGTTCTGTGTAAAACCCAAGAAGAGGATGAACCAGATCCTGAGCATCAGCGAGCAGGCCAAGTGTTCTGATGTATTCGATATATCCCTCTGGGGTTGCAAAAAAGGTCTGTAACTTCTCGAGCCAATCTCCTGAAAGAATCTGTACCAGAACCCTGCTGACCACCATCTTATCACAAATCCCAAGCTGATACAGTGTTCCCGAAACCATGTCCAAGAGAACCGAGGTCCGGTACCCGCCCCTGAATCGAGGTTCATATCCGTCATTTTTATAATATTCCCCGAAAACTGGAATCGTTCTCCCGCAGGTGCATTCTTGCTGATAAATTCTGTTCGTCAGCCGGGCTCCCATTGGGCCATAGAAAGTCCGTTCTATGAGCAGACTCCCACAATCCGGACAATAGGAACTGAGGTTACATGTCCCGGGCGTGTTGAAGAGATATACCCAGTTGAGCCAGGTTTTACAACGGGAGACTATCATCTCAGCATCCTCTGGTGCAGGTTCACACTGATCATCTGCTCCATTGAATGGAATGAAGCGCATGACATGCAGAGGAATTTCTGCAGATATATGAGAAAGGTGTCTTGCCAGGTCAGTTATTTCATGCTCACGCCCGGCCTCGAAAACTACCGATATCTCAAGATGGACCTGGGCCTCGTGGATTATTCTGATGGAATTGAGAACCTGTTCAACATCACAAGGAGAACCACACGTGCGGTACACATCGTCTGACAAACCTTTCATTCCGATATTTATCATATCCAGGTACGGGAGGAGTTGTCTGAGAATTGGCTGTTCCATACAACCGTTTGATGCACATCCCACCAGAAGGCCTTCCTTCTTCAATGTCTTTGCAGTGTGAATTAATGTCTGAAATGAGACTGATGGTTCATTCAAACAAAAGATAACTCCAAGACAGCAATGTTCCCGAACCTGTTTCAGAATATCATCTGGATTTGCCTTAAGCAGAGCACCTGCAATCAGGTCAGGATCGTCGACAAGCATGTGCGACACACACCCTGGACAGGAGAGATTGCAACCAAGAGTTGAGAGAAGCAGATACCTCCCTCCCGGGGTATGGTGAAGGAAGGGAACCGTCTCAATTGCACTAGGCCAGAGTGCCAGGTACTTATCAGCAAACCGCTCATGCAGGATTCCATTTTCGCAGGTTTGCATTCTGCACTTGCCAGTTTTTCCTTCAGAAATCTGGCAAAAATGCCCACAAATTTGGCATTCCATAATAAAAAAGAAAAGTTATGGAGAGGAGGGTTTATTCAGAGTAACCGGTGTCTTGTCTGCGAGCATTGCAGCGACATCCTTATCGGTAAGAGTAAGCCGGTAGAACTTCTGATAAAACTCCTTGATTTCTGAGGTCAGGTCATTGTGGACATGGTCAGGATACAGGGTATTCTGGAGCCAGATCATACCAAGGACATTTTCAGGTACTGGGAGTTCCCAGGCCATGATATACTTGGGCATGCGGTACACCTGTTTTTTCTTGACCGCGGTAAGGTCCTTCCATGCCGGATCTGTGAGAATATCAGTCACATTCTTGGAGTTATATGATAACAGAATAATATCATCCGGATTCCAGTTGTAGATCTGTTCCAGAGTAACCTTGCTATCGCCTCCCACAACGCCCTGGGCAACATTGTATCCACCAGCAATACCCAGTGACTTTGCTTCGTACCAGTCATCACCCAGTGTTGACAATGGCTCCCTCTGACCAAAGTATACTTTTGCCCGGTTTACATCAGTATAGTCAGCAACGTTCTTTTGCAGTTCGTCGACTTTTCCGTTGTAATAGGAAATGAATTCCTCTGCTTCTTTCTCTTTACCGGTGATCTTACCGATCATCTCGTAACTCTTCATGAGAGTGTCAGGCGATTCAACATCAACGATAGCCACTGGAATGCCTGTTGCGGCAATATCGTCATTAACTTTCGAATATGCCTTGTCAGAAATAACCAGTTCAGGCTTAAGAGCAAGTAACTGCTCAAGATTCACGTTTGTCTTACATCCTGCATTTGGAAGTTTACCAAGGTTATTTTCTGTTTCATTTACCTTGTTTCGATCTGCAGGTCCGACACATGTTCCGACCAGTTTGTTGTCAGCACCAATAACAAAGAAGAATTGGCTTGTAAAAGGATCCACCGTTACAATCCTGTTGACATTTGCTGGAAGTTGAATTGTATTTCCAGCCAGATCGGTGATTGTTTTGTTTTCAGCAAATGACACTACCGGGACTACTAAAAGCGCTATTAATAATCCACAGAGTAAAAATTTGAAATTTGTACCCATACACTGCACTCCATTGGTCATGGATGACCACATTACTGTTGGGAATATTTAACTAAAATAGTTATGTGGTTTATCAAGTAAAGTTAATTATGTTTATTGCTCATATGTGCCTTAAGAATATGTGTTTCAGAAACTGCATCGATTTCTGAATAATAACAAATGGGTACCAATCAGGTTTTTCAGAATCCGGGATGGTTGAGAGAAAACCATGAAGATAGTCCTCAATTCCGATTGAGATTTCTGGAAGACTTTCAACAACAATTACGGGGCTCTTAAGGATTCCACTTATCCACACACCCTCATGATTGGAGATACGGTAAGTTGGAGAGAGGTACTGCCATCCAGTATTTTCGTATCTCCCTTGTGAGAGTGTATACAAAACCTCCTTGGTAACCGGGCTGGACAGGAGGTATTCCCTTTTTATGTATCCATCAGAAAGAACTGGCTGGGTTCTGACTGATATTATCTCCATGTATAGGTCATATGTTATGAGAGTTCTTGAAAGTGAGGGATGAACAGGGTGTATTCATCTGAATTCAGACCTTGGAGTGTACCAGAATGGATCCATGTTCTTCAGGTAATCCGGTATCTCTTTATATGACATTGAGGCACAATTCAGAAGTAGTCAGGGTGGGTTGCATGAATTTCGAGCAAAAAAACCTCTCTCATATACCAGGTACATCCTGGGCAGAGCAATGGACTCACCTTAAGGAGAGACATATCCGGTCGATATATACAAACAGCCAAAATACATTCTGGCTTGATCCCGACAATATCAGAATGTACCTTGAGAATATCCAGGGGGATTACTCAAAGGTGGTGGATAAACAACTCAGAACTATTAATGCTCTAACTGGATGTTCTGTGCTGGATATTGGATCAGGACCTGGCACTCTTGCGGTTCCTCTGGCTAAACTGGGCTGTAATGTAACTGTTATTGAGCAGGCACCCCTCATGTGTCAGGCTCTTGAAGAATACAGGATTCAGCAGGATGCTCCTCCGATAAAGATAATAAGCCGGCAGTGGGAGGACGTTACCAGTGAGGAACTTCAGGGACCGTTTGACCTGATAATATCTTCGTTCTCCCTTACCATGACAGATATTGTCGGGACCATCAGGATGATTCAACGAATCTCATCAGGAAGGGTCTACCTGTTCTGGTTCCTTACTCTTCCATCCTGGGCTGAAATGATGCAGGAACTCTGGCCTGAGCTTCATGGCAGAGAATATTATCCGACTCCGCTTGCAGACTGTCTTTGGAATGTCTTGTATGAAATGGGAATTTATGCAAATCTTGAGGTGATGGAATCCGCTCCTCCAGTTTTCTATGAGTCAATTGCGCAGGCTGCCAAGATTATTGCAAAGCGATTTGAATGCACTGAAGAGTGGCAGAATAAAATAATACATGAATATTTGATCAAAAATGTACGTATTGCGCCTGATGGAAGAATACTGGTAGGAAGAGAGCATCGAAGTGCGATAATCTGGTGGGATAATCACCGGTTATAAATCAAATAAAAAAATGAGAGTGTCTGGTGCACTCAAATATTTCCGCCCTGAAAACCTGTTGCATTTC
>NZ_DATMYY010000090.1:0-2850 GCF_035560735.1 Methanospirillum sp. | reverse complement strand
TTTCATAAATTATTGTAGTCATTATATTGGTAGTAATTAAGAATTTGTCCGAATGATCAATGAACCTATTTATTTATCAGCAGTCTCCTTCTTTGCAGAGGGGGTAAATGAGGCCTCTCAAATATCAAACTATTGAGAATATATGAAGATTTCATGCCAACACCTGCTGTCGGGCATCAGTCACCGGTGATCGTATCGTCCCGTCCTCAATTACCACACCAATTTCCCCGGACCCATCGACCCGCTCCATGAAGATTTGCATCTCATACTCCCGGGCCATATCCTCAACAATCTTCAGACTGTCACTATCCAGGGCATTACCATCCCGGATGAGCAGCACCCGGAGGTCAGGGTTAAGGGCTATCCCCATGGCGATGCTTATCCTGATCTGCTCTGCCGTACTCGCCTGGGCGAATGAGATACCGTTAAACAATATCCCGGACTCATCAAATCCGAGTTCAGGAACCGGGAACTTCGCTGATGCAAGCGCCTCTTTCTTGTCATCATCAATGTCCCGGATTGCTTCGGCAATCTTATCTACAGCTGCCTCTGCCTGTTGTAACCGAGATAGCACAGAGGCTTTTTGCTGCTTTTGCCGGACCTGCTTATTGATAGACTCTATGTTTCCAAGTTTCTGATTCAGTCCCTCAACATCTGGAGCCTTGAAGGCGAGCACGATAGGCCGAAGTGCCTGGTACTCAGCATCCTTTTTGGTCAGGTGTTCCCGGAGACGTTTGACTTCGTTCTCGAGATCAATGATCTTTTTTGTTGTGATCTCAACTTCCTCATATAGAACTCTGCACTGTGCCTGTCGCTGGGTGTGTTCGTTTATGGCCTTCTGAGCATCCTGTAACTGTTTGAGCAAATCACCGGCTGATATTTCCTCTTCTGGAGTTTCCTCAGGGATATCCGGAATCTCCCGGATCTGCTGATACAGGCCGTTAACCTGTGCGGCAGCAGTATTCTTCTCCTGCAGGAGTTCGGCCCGTTCCTCTTCGAAAGCCGAGAAATCAATATTGAGGAGTTTCATCAAGGTCGTCCGCTGGTCTTTTGGTGACATCCGACAGAATTCAAGAGGGTCAAATCCGATCTCACTGACGAGTCTATCCAGGACGCTTTGAGGGCTCGGGTACTTTGCTCCCTCCCTGGTCGTAATGGTCAATAAGGACTTACCGCCCTCTTTCCAGGTCCTGGTAACAATGAGATCACCGAGATCTATCCTTACCTGTGCCGATTCCTGGCCACGCCGAATAGGTTCAGGGATGGAACCCATAGCAGCCCGCCAGCATAGAGCCGCCCATATGGCGTTAATGACCGATGACTTTCCGTTTGCATTCTTCCCGGTGATCTGAATAACGGGGGATCCATTCGGTGAGATTTCAACAGCCTCAACCCGCATGAAGTTCCGAATCTGCAAGTTGACGATGGAGAGAGGTGTCATGATTTCCCACCAGTTTCAGGACCTATGGCCTTTGTTATTTCTTTTTGCAATCCCCTCAATTCATCCTTATCCAGATAGTATGTTGTTTGGGAGAATCCTCGAAGTACGTAGCCCGGTTGAAATTCACATACAGAAATAGAGAATTTGAAGGTCATCCCACCACCTCACCTAAAAACAGCCCGGTTTGACCTTGTTGCTGATAATATATTGATGACCGGATCTTTTCAACAATTGAAGGTAACCACCGGAGTTGCATGTGCCTGACAATGCCCCGGTCGTGTTTGATCTCTTGAGGTACGTATCTGGCATACAGTTTCCCGGATGTAGTCGGTGTCCATTCTTTCCCGATCTTCCGTTGATAGCCGAGTCTCACCAAGGTTTTGTTAATCTCGATCGGGGATTTCCCCCCGAGTGCAATCCCTATATCGGTCGGGGTCAGGGTTGCTGGCTCCTGGAGAAGGGGATCAGTCTCGATCAGATTCTTCCAGGGAGTGAGAACATCTCCACAATGCGTGATTTCTTCGGTCACTGAGAATGCCATAGCCTTTGCAATGCCTGGTTCTACCCCTTCACCAATCATGATCCGGGAGATGGCGATCTGATCCTCAAGGACGATGGCCACCGGGGCATACTCCGGATGAGTTACTTCACCTGGTAATGCCGGGGTTTCGTCAGTAGCCTTGGAAAGTGTCTCACCCTGCTGATACCGGGTGTAGATCGATGCCATGTGGTTTTTCTTAGAATTTACTGCTTCAGCCACTACAGGATTTTTGATATATCCGGTTTCAATTTCCATTATTGCCCGGTGATATCCTTCGGTATTAATGAAAATTACCCGCGATGCATGGTTATCAATAACAGTGTCCAGTTTGGACATTGTGGGGTATTTTTCTTTGAATTCGCGTCTAGAGAAAGATATGAAGTGCTTTCCTTCTTCTAGGCGTTCGATGACCTTACGTGCATGACTAGGACTCAAACCTAGGGCCCGATAGATCCTTAACCAATAGAGATGAGGAACATCATCCATTACAATTCCGGTGAGATTATCCTCTGTCTCTGCGGTAATTACTTGAACTGATACGTTAGACATTATTTGTCTCCTTGGGGGATAACCAGCCTCTGAATCTTGGCAGAGTGGGGGCTGGATCTTATTCTGATGTCGATACTTGAGTCGGTTGAATTGAAGCAACCTTTTTAAGGCGTTCTCTCTCTTGTTCAATCAATTGTTTAGGTGTTAAAGATTTTCCGGATAGAAAAGACGAGATCAATGCATCAGCAACATCGCCCTTTTGAAACTGAGCATCCTCACAAAATTTGAGAAAAGAAGCCCTTACAGATGGATTAACACCGACAGAAAGATTTCGTCTATTGCTGCCCATGTATACCTATTGTATAGTTCAACTATATAG
>NZ_DATMYY010000089.1:0-7385 GCF_035560735.1 Methanospirillum sp. | reverse complement strand
ATTCAATACCTTTATCTATATTTTCCTACAACCTTTGTGCAGTCGATTTTAATCGATCAGGCTGGTGCGTAAGATATGGCATTTGCAGTACATGTGAACATGGAGCGATGTTCCGGCTGTAACAATTGTGTGGTGGCATGTCCGGTCAATGCACTGGAACTCAGCACAATCTCTCCATCTGATGCCTCTGCGACCGATAAGATATATAAGGTCGTAAATGGCGATGCAATTATTCTTGATATTAATCATGAACTTTGCGCCGGATGTGGGATTTGCGTTGATGCATGCCCGTACGATGTGATTCAGCTTTCAGGACAGACGCCGGAGAAGGCATTCGCCTGAGGCAGTCCGGGAATATTATTAGAACCGAAATTGTGAACACTTACGAGGTATCTTAATGTCAACACTGTTTCCGAAGTACTCGAAATCCTATGATGGATCCCGGGTTATCATGGAGCAGCGGCTTCTTCAGCAGGTCAACAACCTCATCCTCGACAATGATATCTGCACTGGCTGCGGAATCTGTCGTGATGTATGTCCAGAAGAAGCAATAGCTGTTGGAGCTGTGGGAGGAGTCCAGCGTGGTCTGGTCTGTGATGCAGCAAGCGTCCACATTGATGAGACAAAATGCTCATACTGTGGTGTTTGTGTCATCATGTGCCCCTTCACATCTCTCACCCTGAAGATCAATGGAGAAGAGCGGCTCCCAATTCTCGAAAAAGAGGGATTCCCAACCTATGATAAGGGCACATCCATCGATGAAGAGAAGTGTGTCCGCTGCAACATCTGCCAGGATGTCTGCCCACGTGATGCAATCGACCGCGATGTCCCACTCTTTGAAGGTCAGGACTGTGAGGGTCTGGCCAAGGGTCAGGGAGTCAATTTAAAGATTGACTTCGAGGTCGACACTGAGAAATGCACCAAGTGTGGTATCTGCGGTAACCTTTGTCAGGCATTAACTGTTGAGCACAAACCATACACCCCAGAAGTTGGAAAGGTTGAAGGCCAGGTTCTCTGGGACAGCGATTACTGTGACGGATGTAATGTCTGTGCAGAGGCATGTCCAAACGATGCTATCAAAGTAACCCGTGAGATGGCAGGTAAGGTAAACCTTGGAAAGGTCAGCATCATCGATGATGATTGTTGCACCTGTCGCTGGTGTGCCATTAACTGCCCAACCGAAGCCATCACTGTCAACAAGATCTTTGAGGGAGAGATCACCTTCCATCCAGAAAAATGTCCGGGTGGCTGCTCAACCTGTGCCGATGTCTGCCCCGCAAATGCAATATATATGCCTACCCCACTTCCTGCAAAGGAGATGCATGGTAAGATCGAGGCAAACATCGCAGTCAACAAGGACTTCTGTATCCTCTGTGGCGCCTGTGTAAACGCCTGTCCTGGTGAGGATATCATCTACCTCAGACGCGATTCAATCAGAATCAAGGGCAAGGAGACTGACCTGTTCAAGAAGGTCAAAGCCAAACTATGCACTGCCAGAACCTCTATGGTCCGGGAAAAGGCATCAGGTATGGGCTCGGTCGAACTTAAGGTGGTCGGCCAGTAAAAGAGGATTGAAATGGCTGCAAAAAGTTACGACAACCCTGAACTGAACAAGAAGCTTGCTGACACAAGATATCACAACAGTCAGTCAAATCCTGAGTTCACAAAGGACGTTTTAAAGACAAGCCGCACGATCGCAAATATGTGCTACCAGTGCGGTACTTGCACCGGTTCCTGCCCATCTGCACCCCGCAGCACATACAGGATCCGCCTGTTCATGCGCCGGAATGTGCTCGGACTAGAGAATGAAGCTTTAACAGACCCAGATCTCTGGTTATGTACCACCTGTTATTCATGCACTGACCGGTGCCCACGTGACATCGCTCCAACAGATGTCATCATGGCAATGCGGAACCTTGCATTCAAGAAAGACATTGTTCCACGCAACTTCCTCCAGACCGTCCAGTTAATCTACAACTCCGGTCACGGTGTTCCAAACAACGATGTCAACCGGGCAGCCAGAGTTAGACTTGGTCTGACAGCTGATCCACCAACAACTCACATGTACCCCGAATATATCAAGGGTATCCAGAAGATTCTGGACCACTACGGACTGAAAGCGAACGCTGACCGCATCCTCAAGGGGGACTAAAATATGCAAGCCATTCCTGAGTTGCGCGATTATGCATTGTTCCTCGGTTGTATTGCTCCAAACCGGTACCCCGGCTGTGAAGCAGCTGCAATAAAGGCCAGTAAAAAGGTTGGAATCAATCTTGTTCCACTACAAGGAGCCAGTTGCTGCCCGGCACCTGGTGCATTCGGTTCCATCGATATGACTGTCTGGTACGCTATGGCGGCCCGAAACCTTGTCCTCGCTGAGCAGATGAAGAAGGACATCGCACTTGTGTGCAACGGATGTTACAAGTCCATCTGGGAAGTCAACCACATTCTCAAGCATGACGAGGAACTCAGAAACAAGGTCAACGAGGTTCTGAAAGAGATCGACATGGAATACAAGGGAACCATCGATGTATTCCACCTTGCAGAACTCTACTACGACCCCAAGGTTTGTGGTGTACAGAAGATTCGTGACTCAGTAACCACCCCATTGACCGGTGCAAAGATTGCCTGCCACTACGGCTGCCACTTAATGAAACCACAGAAGGATCGTCACTTTGGTGATACTGAGAATCCAATGTGGTTTGAAGAACTTGTAGCAGCAGTAGGCGCTGAGCCAGTTCAGTACCGCAATAAGATGCAATGCTGTGGTGCTGGTGGCGGTGTCCGTGGATACGATATCGTCCATGCACTCGACATCACCAACGAGAAGCTGATCAATATCTCCGAAGTCGGTGCAGACGCAATCACCGAACTCTGTCCATTCTGTCAGCTCCAGTTTGACCGTGGTCAGATTGAGATCAAAGAGAAGTTCGGCGATGTGTACAACATTCCGGTTCTTCACTTCAATGAACTGCTCGGTCTTGCACAGGGTATGAGCCCACAAGATCTTGCCCTTGATCTGCATGCAGTCGACTGTGCTCCATTCCTGGAGAAGGTGCTGTAAGGAGGCAATGACATGGCAGAAAATACAGAAGCAAAAATCGGTGTCTTCGTATGTCACTGTGGAACCAACATTGCCGGTTCCCTTGATGTCAAAGCTGTAGCAGAATACGCTAAGACACTTCCTAATGTCGCTTACGCTGCCGAATACCAGTATATGTGCTCCACTCCTGGTCAGACAATGATTAAGGAGGCTATAGAGAAGCACAACCTTACCGGTATTGTAGTAGCAGCATGCTCTCCACGTCTTCACGAGCCCACGTTCAGGATTGCAACCAAGGAAGGTGGCTTGAACATGTTCCGCTTTGAGATGGCAAACATCCGTGAGCAGAACTCCTGGGTTCACATGCACGGAATGCATGATGAAGCAACCGCAAAGGCAAAAGACCAGGTCAGAATGGCAGTTGCCAAGGCAATATACCTCGAAGACCTCGTTCCAAAGGCAGTTCCTGTCGAAAAGGCAGCAATGGTCGTTGGTGGAGGTGTCGGTGGTATCCAGGCAGCACTCGACCTTGCAAGTGCAGGTATTACAACCTACCTGGTAGAGAAGTCTCCGAGCATTGGTGGCCGTATGTCCCAGCTCGACAAGACCTTCCCGACCCTCGACTGTTCACAGTGTATTCTTGCACCAAAAATGGTGGATGCAGGACGTCACCCGAACATCGTGCTCCTCTCCTATCATGAAGTCGAAGACGTAGAAGGGTACATCGGTAACTTCGAAGTAACCCTCCGTAAGAAGGCTCGTGGTGTCATGAACCCGGTAGAGGCAGCAGCCAAGGGTATCGTTGGAGGCGGCTGCAATGGTTGTGGTGACTGTACAGGTGTCTGTCCAGTCATCAAACCAAATGCATTCGAGTTCGGTATGGCTCCTCGCAAAGCCATCTACATCAACCACGCTCAGGTAGTGCCATTGATCTACACTGTAGACTTCGAATCATGTGTCAAGTGTGGTCTGTGTGTCGAGGCTTGCGGTACCAAACAGGCAATTGATCTTGAGATGGTCGACGAGTTCCCCAAGTACAAGGTTGGAACTGTTATCCTGGCAACCGGATACGATTACATCCCAATCGAAGAGAAGAGAGAATGGGGATACAAACGGCACGAGAATGTTATCCATTCCCTTGAGTTCGAGAGGCTCATCTGTGCATCTGGTCCAACCGGAGGTCACCTGGTTCGCCCAAGCGATGGAGTAACCCCGAAAGCAGTCGGATTTGTCCTTTGTGCAGGGTCACGTGACAACACTGGTGGCGTCAGCAAAGCATACTGTTCACGATTCTGTTGTATGTATTCGCTCAAGCACGCTCACCAGATCATGGAAAAGATCGAGGGCTGCAAAGCATACATCTTCTACATGGACATCAGGTCCTTCGGTAAGGCATACGAGGAGTTCTACTATCGTATCCAGAACGAAGGAGCTAAGTTCATCCGTGGCCGTGTTGCCAACATTCTCGAAGATCCTGACACCAAGAATCTGCACGTCTTTGCTGAAGACACTCTGCTCGGACGCCCGGTTGACATTGAATGTGACCTCGTAGTTCTTGCAGCAGCAGTCCAGCCAATCGACGGTGCAAATGTCCTCAGAAAGAAGTTCGGTGTATCAGCCTCTGCAGATGGCTGGATGCTTGAAGCACACCCGAAACTGAACCCCTGTGGAACTACTACCGCCGGTGTATTCCTCGCTGGTGTCTGTCAGGGACCAAAAGATATTCCAGACACAGTAGCACAGGCAGAAGGTGCAGCATCAGCAGCATCTATTCCAATCCACATCGGGCATGTAGAACTTGAGCCATACTTTGCCCAGTGTATGCAGGATATCTGTGCTGGCTGCGGTATGTGCATTAAACTCTGTCCGTACAGTGCACTTGATCTAATAGAGAAAGATGGGCGGACGGTCATGCAGGTTACCGAAGCAAAGTGCAAAGGCTGTGGTACCTGTGGTGGATTCTGTCCAGGTGGTGCAATCAGGATGCAGCACTTCACAACTCCACAGATCGTTGCGCAGATTGACGCATACCTCCTTGGAGGGGAGTAACTATGTCTGACGAGTGGAACCCAAAAATCCAGGCAATCATCTGTAACTGGTGTTCATATGCCGGAGCAGACCTTGCTGGTGGTGCCCGTATCCAGTACCCGCCAGATGTCCGTGGTGTCCGTGTCATGTGCACGGGCCGTGTTGATATGCTCTTCATCCTGAAGGCATTCGTCGACGGTGCAGACGGAGTTCTTGTCTCCGGATGTCACTTTGGTGACTGCCACTACCTTGAAGGAAACTACAAGGCAGCAAAGAGGATGTTCATGGTCAAGTCTCTGATGAAAAATATCGGTCTTGACGACAAGAGATTCCGTATGACCTTTGTCTCAGCATCTGAAGGTGCAAAATGGGGTAAGGTTATGGAAGATGTCAGCGCCAAGGTCCGGGAACTTGGACCAAGTCCAATCAAAGAGTTCCAGAAATAAACCCAAACATCATCCCTTTTTTTCGGTATGATGGTTTAATTTAAAATCCAGAATACCATACTTAAAGACTGTACGCACCAGTCTGGTGGTTGAAAGGTATATCGGAGAGTATGTACTTTTGTTCTACTCTCCGGAATTATACGATAAATCTGTAATATCCTTTTTCCGATGGAAAATTAGTATCTGGTATATTCAGGGAACTATTGTTTTGGTTGATAAGGGATTCAATTTTAACAAAATTCTGATCTCAATGTTCTCCTACTGAAGGTTGAACTGACTATTCAAAGAGACACTAATTTTTTGCTACAGAGAACTACGAACGTTCTTCTTCCTCAATAAATATACATATGAGTTAGGTGTTCCGGATTCCTATTCTAAAAAAGGGACTCGGAGATAGCAGGTATTATGTCAGATAATAATTCATTGCCACAGGTTCATCCTAATGTGTCGTTAAGAGAAGAGTATGATGATTGGGCACTTCTTTTCAACCCAGATACCGGAGATACAGTTGGATTAACTCCAACAGGTGTCACAATATGGAAGAGTCTGACTGAAGGAAAGGATATGTCAGGCATTATGTCAGCATTGTCTCAAGAATTTGAAGATTTACCAGATAATCCAGAGAAGGATATCCTGGTATTCTTTGATGAGATTGTAACTCTCGGGTTTGCTAAAAAGATCTAACTAACATATGATTCCTGAAAACCGCCGTTTAATGAAAACGCCCAAAAGCGTGGATATCGATATCACCTCAAGGTGCAATCTTCAGTGCAAATACTGTTTTCATAGAACAAGTCCTGCTGATACTGGCAATGAAATATCAACAGAGGATTGGCTTTCTTTTTTTGCCGAACTTGGTTCATGTGCGGTTATGGAGATAACTATCGGGGGCGGAGAACCATGTATCAGAACTGACCTAGGGGATTTGATCGATGGCATAGTAAAAAACCGGATGAGGTTTTCTATTCT
The DNA here is from genome assembly GCF_035560735.1 of Methanospirillum sp. Taxonomy (GTDB): domain Archaea; phylum Halobacteriota; class Methanomicrobia; order Methanomicrobiales; family Methanospirillaceae; genus Methanospirillum. The sequence continues at coordinate 899 of NZ_DATMYY010000089.1, read as the reverse complement.
ATCCAATGGCTCATTAATTACCAGAAAGATGGCAGAATACATTGTATCCACAGGCAGATGCAATTCTGTGCAGATCTCAATAGATGGATCCAGACCTGAAATTCATGATCTAATGCGTGGATCGGGTTCATTTGAAAGAGCCATTAAGGGAATATACATACTCCGGGAGGCGGGAGTCAGGGTAACATCAAGAGTAACGATAACAAGGGGTAATATCGGAGACCTCGAAAACATCGCAAAGTTACTTCTGAATACGATAGGACTTGATTTTATCTCTACAAATAGTGTGTGTCACCTTGGTCTGGCTCGCACCCATGAAGATGAAGTCAGTCTCAATGCAACTGAACAGTCTGTTGCAATGGAAAAGCTGATGCATCTTGCTAAGATCTATAAAAACCGGATAATATCAACTGCAGGTCCTCTCTCCCAGGGGAGAAATTACCAGGAGATGGAATCCGCACGAAGCAGAGGCTTGGCATTGCCGGGAAGAGGGTATCTGACCGGGTGTGGGTGCATGTGGCATAAAATGGCTGTACGACCTGATGGAATAATGGTCCCCTGTGGAATGCTCTCTCATATTGAACTTGGTAAAATCAACAAAGATCAAATCCGGGATGTCTGGCAGACTCATCACGAATTCATCAGGCTCCGGGAACGGTATAAGATTTCATTAGATACTTTTGAGGAGTGCAAAGTTTGTGAATATAAAATGACCTGCACTGGCAATTGCCCTGCTAGCAGTTATACCAGAGTTCATGATGTTTATGCCCCAAGTCCTGATGGATGCTTAAAGCGATATTTACAGGAAGGCGGACATATTATCGGGATGAACGAATCATTGTAAAAAGCCAAATCTGAATATCATTATACCTAAAACCATCATCTTTCGTGCATTACAT
>NZ_DATMYY010000088.1:0-5093 GCF_035560735.1 Methanospirillum sp. | reverse complement strand
ATTATCAGTTATATTCTCATTTACGTTGTCTCACTCTTTTTTTTGGAGATCGGGATGGGGGATATTGCCACTGTTCAGACGCGTTATCTTCTTCCGGTTTATCCATTTGTCATTATACTAGTTCTTGCGTTTATGCGTGGTGCATGTGAGTGCATACATTCCTCTTCATATAGGGTGATATGCAGTGTTATGTGCACCATCCTGATTCTTGGATTTTTGTTTGGGCAGATGTTTGCATCTATCCCGATAATGTCGGAAAAAGGGGGGCGTTCTTATACCGATCCATCATGGTATGATGAACCAATTGAAGAGTACCGGTGGGTGATGCAGAATATTCCCCATGGTGCAGAAATATTTAGCAACAATCCCCGTGCGATGCAATTGCATACGTCCAGGGCGATTCCGACTCTTCCGGAACGGGGAAATGCAGAAACAGCACGGAAACTACTCACGAAACTTCACCCCGGGCAGATGATTGTCTCACTCAATGGGAAAAAGAGCACTGATCAGTATATGAATGCAGATGAATTCTTTTCTTACAACAACAATTTCTCATCTCCTGCTGTATTCAAGCCAGTATTCTCTACCCGGGATGCTGAAGTGTATCAGGTTGTCAGTCCTGCATCCTGATCTCTTTGGTGCGTGGTGTGGGTGTGTCTGCACCATCAACCCAAAGTCTTTATATGAATGAGAATGATTAGTATGATCATGTCTCAGAACACTTTCGAGGCAGGGAGCGCCGGTGTCGTACACTCGGCAGGTCGCTTTCTCCAGCGATAAGAATTCTACTGCAAAGAAGATCTCTGTTTTCGACACAACCCTCCGCGATGGGGAACAAACTCCGGGTGTATCTTTTACCACTTCTGACAAGATCGAGATAGCCAGACAGTTATCTGATATCGGTGTCAGTGTTATCGAAGCCGGGTTTCCTGCATCATCTCAGGAAGAGTATGCAACGGTCAAAGCAATTGTAGCCGAAGGTTTGGATTCCACGATATGTGGGCTGGCCAGATCGGTGAAAGGTGATGTTGACCGGTGTATTGATGCCGGGGTTGATATGGTGCATGTGTTTATCCCCACTTCTGAAGTGCAGCGAACCCACACCATCAGAAAGACCCATCAGGAAGTTGTCTCGATAACCGGTGATATCGTCAGATATGCCCGTGATCATGCTGATAAAGTCCTCTTTTCAGCAATGGATGCAACACGTACAGATCTGCCTGAACTGATGGAAGTGTTCAAGGCAGCGGTTGATGCGGGAGCTACGGCAATCAACGTACCTGATACGGTCGGTGTTGCGACTCCTACCTCAATGAAGGCTCTGATATCAACATTGAGGAAGGAAATAACCTGTACTATCGATGTTCATTGTCACAACGACTTTGGAATGGCGACTGCTAATACCATATCAGCGGTAGAAGCAGGTGCTGATCAGGTCCAGGTAACTGTGAATGGCATTGGTGAAAGAGCAGGTAATGCAGATCTGGCATGCACCACTATGATCATTGAATCTATCTTCGGCTACACCACCGGGATCAAAACAACCCGGCTGGTGGAAACATCCCGGATGATATCACGATTCTCCGGACTAATGGTGCCTCCGAACTGGCCGGTAACCGGTGATTATGCATTTTCGCATGAAAGTGGTATTCACGCCCAGGGAGTGCTGGAACACGCCAGTACTTTTGAACCTGGCATCATGACTCCTGAAATGGTTGGACACCGACGAAGGCTCAAGCTGGGAAAACATGTTGGTAGGCATGCAGTAAGGGAGATGCTGAACCAGGTTCATATTATTCCCGATGAGGGACAGATCGATGCAATCATTGCAAGGGTAAAGCAGATCGCCTCAAAAGGAAAGAAGATAACTGAATCGGATCTCTATGAAATTGCAGAGACTGTCGTAGGATCAGGAGCCCACATTCGTTTTATTGATCTGGTTGATATCGCCATCATGACCGGGAATCATATGATCCCGACAGCCACTGTCAGAGCCATGGTTAATGGTTCAGAGAAGGTCTGCAGTTGCACCGGGAATGGGCCGGTGGATGCAGCTGTTAGGGCACTGATTGGGATTGTCCCGAGGCATGCAGAACTGAAGGAGTTCAATGTCTCGGCTATCTCTGAAGGGAGTGATGCGATAGCACATGTTGCACTGGTTGTTCAGGATGATAAGGGACAACTGTTCGATGCAGCTGCATCAGGAGATGATATTGTCCTGGCATCGGTAGAGGCAATGGCAAATGCATTAAATATGGTGTATCGGAATGGAACAGACAATAGTTGAGAAGATCTTCTCCCGTCGATGCAAAAAAGAGGTTTTTGCAGGTGAAGTAGTGATGGCCCCGGTGGACGGTGCAATGATGCATGACATTACCGGTCCGCTGGCCATTGAAAAATTCTACGAGATGGGTGGTACAAAAGTTTTTGACCTGAAGAAGGTCATCATGCTCTTTGATCACCAGACTCCTGCTGACTCACTGAATGCTGCAGAAAATCAGAAGAAGATGCGTGCGTTTGGAAAGGAACAGGGAATCCTGAATTATGATATAAAAGAAGGGGTCTGCCACCAGGTTACTCTGGAAAAGGGAAGGGTCTGCCCTGGTGACATTGTCATTGGTGGTGACTCACATACCTGCACCTATGGTGCTGTTGGTGCGTTTGCTACCGGGGTTGGTTCAACTGACCTAGGTTTTGCACTCAGGTATGGCTGTCTGTATTTCCGTGTCCCTGAAAGCATCAGAGCAGATGTTACTGGGAAATTTGCAAAAAGGGTAGGTGCAAAGGATCTCATTCTGAAGATTATCAAAGAGATTACGGTAGACGGGGCGACCTATAAGGCGGTTGAGTTTACTGGTGATACGGTCTCTTCGATGCCGATGCCAGGGAGAATGACCTGCTGTAATATGGCCATTGAGATGGGTGGAAAAGCCGGGATTGTTCCGCCTGATCAGATTACAACTGAATATCTGAAGGGCAGGACCTCCTGTCCTCCTATAGATCTAACGAGTGATGAGGGTGCTTCTTACTTGTCCAGAATGGAGTTTGATGTAGGAGATCTGGTCCCACAGGTTGCTGTTCCGCATAACGTTGATCTGGTTGTGGATGTTGACAAGATTGCTGGCACACCTGTAGATCAGGTTTTCATTGGATCCTGTACCAATGGGAGGTTTGAGGATATGCAGGAGGCTGCAGAGGTGCTGGGAGATCGATCGTTCTCAGACAATGTCAGAGTTCTGGTTATTCCCGCGTCAAAACCAGAGTACCTGAAGACCCTGCGAGCAGGAATTATTGAACGATTTGTTGAAGCAGGAGCCCTTGTTGAGGCACCCTGTTGTGGTCCATGTATGGGTGGCTCGTTTGGTCTCATCGCGCCAGGTGAGGTTTCTTTCTCTACGTCTAACCGTAACTTCAAGGGACGACAGGGCTCTACAGAAGGGAAGGTCTACCTTGGATCTGCTGCTACAGCTGCTGCTACGGCAATCACCGGAGTTATTACCGATCCGCGGGAGGTGTGATGATGCGGGTCTGGAAATTTGGTGACAATATTGATACCGATGCGATCATTCCTGGGCGATTCCTCACTATTAATGATCCAAAGGGTCTTTCGGAACACGCATTTGAAGGTTTCAGGGATGGATTTGCGAAAGAAGTAAAAGAAGGAGATATGATTGTTGCTGGACGCAACTTTGGTTGTGGTTCATCACGCGAACATGCTCCCCTGGCCCTTACTGGATCAGGAGTCCGCGTGGTCATTGCAGAGTCATTTGCCCGGATATTTTACCGCAATAGTGTAAATGTCGGGCTTCTCCCTGTTATCTGCCCCCGTGCTGGAGAGATCACAGAGCAGGATCAGATAACCGGTCACTTTGCAGAAGGATATATCGATGTTTCAGGGAGAAGACTTGACATCGAACCCGTACCTGCATTTTTACAGCAGATTATTGATGCCGGTGGGCTTGTAGAATATGCAAAACAGATAAGGAGTGAAGACCTGTGCATGAAGTAGCTGTCATTGGTGGAGATGGTATAGGTCCTGAGATCATTGCATCCGGTCGTAAGGTGCTTGATGCGGCAGGAGAGCGATATGGATTTGAGATCGGCTGGACTGATTTTGATATCGGTGCAGAACGGTACCTAAAGACCGGAGAACTGGTGAGTGAAGCAGAGCTTGATGCTCTCTCTTCATATCCGGCAATATATTTCGGGGCTATCGGGGATGACCGGGTAACTCCGGGAATTCTCGAGAAAGGAATTCTGCTGACTATCAGGTTTGCCTTTGATCAGTATGTAAACCTGAGGCCGGTTAAGATGCTTGCCGGTGTAGATACCCCTCTTGCAGGAAAAGGACCGAAAGATATTGATTTCCTTGTTGTGAGAGAGAACACCGAGGACTTCTATGTTGGTATCGGCTCCAGGTTCTCGGGAAAAGAGAAGAAACAACTTGAGGTCGTGCGAAATCTCTACTCAGTCAAGTTTGGCCTTGATGTTGAGAGTGATGCAGAGGAGATTGCTTACCAGATTGGTGTTCTCACCCGGGAAGGTTCAAGGCGGGTTATGGAGTATGCCTTTAATGCCTCCCGTAAACGCAGGAAAAAAGTGACCTCAGTTGATAAGGCCAATGTTCTTTCAGATGTGTATGGCCTCTGGAGGGATGTATTCAGAGATGTTGCAGCGCAAAACCCGGACATTACAACCGAGTTCAACTATGTGGATGCTATAACCATGTGGTTTGTTAAAAACCCTGAATGGTTCGATGTGGTTGTTACTCCAAATATGTTCGGTGACATCATCACTGATCTGGGCGCCATGATCCAGGGAGGCCTCGGTCTTGCTCCTGGGGGAAACATCAATCCCGAGGGCACTTCAATGTTTGAACCTATCCATGGTTCTGCCCCGAAGTACAAAGGTCTGAATGTTGCCAATCCACTTGCAACTGTCTGGGCAGGAGCACTGCTGCTTGATCATCTGGGAGAAGCAGAAGCAGGTGAAGCAGTCGTAAAAGGTATTGAAGCGTCTATCGCCAACGGGGTCGTAACCCGTGATATGGGTGGCTCTGCCACGACAAGTGGGGTAGGCGACTGGATTGCGAA
>NZ_DATMYY010000087.1:0-2766 GCF_035560735.1 Methanospirillum sp. | reverse complement strand
AACCAGTGGTTACCCTTGTCTATGCCTCATCCGGTATTATGCCACAACTTTTGAATACCAGCCAGGTTGATGCATTCATCGTCTGGGAATCGGTTGTATCAACGGCAGAACAAGGTGGCATTGGGAAAGTTATTGCCAGGGATGCTGACATTCCTCCTGATCACAAATGGGAAAACTCTGCTTGTAATGTGCTGGTCTTGCGAAATAAGTTTATTGCACAATATCCGGAAATAGCAGCCTTACTTTCTGCTGTAACCATTGCAGGGATGAGGCAGATTCAGAAAGATCCTGATGGTGCACAAAACATTACTGCTACCTGGGTATATGGGTCAAAACCGGTTCTATCAGCCGGTTTCTATCTTGACCCTCAAGATGTTGAAAAAGAGGCATTTAAGCACATCAATTTTACTGATTCAGCATCGCTTCCGGATATATCATGGATGGTTGAACCAAGTTATAGTGACAAAACAGGAGAAAACAAAACTCCATCCGTGAATGAATCCGTAAAGATGCGTGCAGAAGCTCTTTTGAATGGATCAGAGCCGGAAATATCGGGCAAGCCTCCAATAATTCAAATCGGATATCTTCCCTCATCTGATCTCTATGCCCCTTTGTATGTAACTATCATGGATCATGAAAATATCTGCGATACCTATGGATTTTGCCTGGAACCGGAACCTGGGTTATCAGGGCGGCCAACAGAGTGCCATCTGAAGTATCAGAATAAGACAATTGCAGAAGTTGAATTAATGCCTGGTTCGGTTGGAGGAGGTATCATGACAGGCCTTGGACAGGATGCAATGGATGGTGGATATATTGGTAGTGTGCCGTCACTGCTACAGATTTCAATGGGCAATGAGGCATCAATCATTCAATCTATTAATGCAGGAGGAACCGGTCTTGTAGTTGATGATAAAGCACCTTGCACCGACTGGAGTTCCTTTATCACATGGATAAAAACACGTTCAGCTCAAAATCAACCTGTTATTCTCGCCGTTCCGCAAAGTTCGATTCAGGAAGAGATGATCAGAGAGGCGTTCAAATATGAGGATATTCAAATTTCTTTGTATGGTCTTCCTCCAACTAAGATATTATGACACAACTTCATAAGGCAACCAAAGGGCTGGTGATTCCGGTGATTATCATCATCACCTGGCAGATCCTCTCGTTTTTTATTGGGAATAGTTTTATCCTTCCGGGGTGGGAACTGATTATCCCGGTTCTCATTCATCCGATGCAACCCCTGTTTGGAGGGGCAACACTCTATGAAAATGCAACGGTCAGCCTCCAACGTGTTCTTATCGGTTTTTTCCTTGCAGTAATCCTGGCTGTCCCCCTGGGAATTATGTGTGGGTGGTCAAAAACAATTGACGAATACATAAATCCGGTTATTCAGATCCTTCGTCCGGTTCCTCCGATAGCCTGGATGCCGCTGGCCATAGCCTGGTTTAAGATTGGATTTGGTTCCCTCACTTTTATCATATTTATTGGAGCTTTTTTTCCAGTCCTCATCAGCACAATAGAAGGGGTCCTGGCTATCAGGGTCAGGTGGCTTGAAGTTGCACAGACCCTCGGTGCGACAACCAGTGAAAAATTTCTCACCGTTGTAATCCCCGGTGCTCTTCCAAACATTTGGACTGGATTTCGACTGGCATTTGGAGTATCCTGGATGTGTCTGGTCGCTGCAGAGATGCTCCCCGGAACAAGTGCGGGTCTTGGATACCTCATTATGTATGCATATAACCTTGGTCAGATACAGGTCATTGTTGCGGGAATGATTGTAATTGGAATTATTGGCATTATTTTTGATTATCTCTTCAAGTTTGGGCAGGCACGACTTTTTGGCTGGCAGGGAAAAGAATGACTCCGGTACTTGTGCTTGATGAAATATCCAAGCAGTATGCTGATGATAATACGGTATGTCAGGCATTGACTGATATCTCTTGTACAATTGAGAAGAAAGAGATTGTTTGTCTGATGGGTCCGTCAGGATGTGGTAAATCCACTGTCCTTCGTATCCTTTCCGGACTTGAAGCAGCAGATTCAGGAATTGCTCATGGGAGTGATGGAGCAGTTCTGGATACAATTCATACCGCCATGGTATTTCAGGAACACGGCCTCTTTCCCTGGCTTTCGGTATCTGATAATATCGCGTATGGCCTCAGGATGAAGATCCGTTCACAATCCAAAGAGCAGGTTAAGAAAAAGGTCTCAACCCTTCTTTCCCTTGTTCACATGGAGGAGTTTGCCTCCTCATTTCCCCATCAACTATCAGGTGGTATGAAACAGAGGGTATCTGTTGCACGGGCACTTGCAGTTGAACCAGAAATTCTTTTAATGGATGAACCATTCAGTGCTCTTGATCCATTTTCCCGCCGGGAACTTCAGGATGAAGTGCTCAGAATCAGGGATCAACTTGATACTACATTCTTTATCGTTACCCATAATCCGGAAGAAGCTGTATATCTTGCAGACCGGATTATTATCCTGACACAGCGGCCTGCAAAAGTTATGACTGAGATTTCCATATCGTTCTCTCATCCCCGGGATATGGCAAAGCCGGAAATGATTAAACTAGTTCAGGAGGTAACTGCGTTAGTTCAGTCAGGATCAGAACTATAACCCCGAATTTCTGAAATTTGGAATTGTCCCTGCGTTTGAGGAGTTGTGTGAATGCTCATAGATTTATTGTAACACAGAGGCTTGTTCTGAGTGAATTTGATTTATTGCAAAAGGTATGGTTCAGCAAGATAATCGGTATCAACC
>NZ_DATMYY010000086.1:0-2212 GCF_035560735.1 Methanospirillum sp. | reverse complement strand
TCCTTCGCAATCAGGCATGCCTTTTTCATAATGAACAACTGCTGTACGGGGATTAAGCTCTTCGTAAATAGCAATACCACCAATTTCACCGTGAGGTTTTACAGCTATCCCTTCAAACCCTAGTTGATCAAATACCTCAAGTGATTCCCAAAGCGCTTCTTTCTCGTGTTTAAGAATTGTATACTTATCACATTCCTTCCACTGACACCACCGCTTGAGAAATTCCTTCACCTCGTCAAAATTTTCGTTGGTTATTCTTTCCACAGTTGAAGGACATTTCTTTCTGAACTTATGGAGTTGTTTTCTTATCATCAGGTATGGCTTTCCTTCAAGGGTTGCAAGATCTGAAGTTTCATAGACATAATCAAAAAAATCGCGATCAGCCTTTAACCGTAGATCTGGTCTGACCTGTTGCACCCATTCAAACTGCCAGGGCTCAAGGACAAGGAACGGCGCCTGTTTACCTGTAGAAAGCGCAAGATCGATAACGGCATTCAGGAGGTCCGTATTTTTTGGCCCTATCGGACAGCGGAGTGAGGTGTAAGAATCAGTGCTCCCCCTGATTATCAGACACTCTTCCACCACTGCTATCTCATAATTACCATAATTCCGCCAACAATATAGAGTACCAAAGGTATTTTCTGAATGTTCTATAGGATACCGTGAGTAAAAATCATCAAAGATCTTTTTATCTTCAAGCGTGAGCGGGTGGAAATCATCATCGTCAAGTCTCATACTGACCATCCGGATTATATGTTAAAAAGATCTTGCCCTTATTACTGATAAAACCTGATTTTTTATAAAATGCAGTGGTACCAGGTTCTGCTACCAAAAAAAGAGAAGATAGTCCTGCACATTTCGCTTGCTGGATTATAAAATCAAGAATACCCATTCCAATACCCAACCCGCGCTTTTCAGTGAGAACGCAGAGATCATGGATATATCCAGTGAAAATTTGATCTGAGATAACTCTTCCCATTGCAACAGCCTTACCGGTCCTAGAATCGATCCCGACGGCAAAGATAAAACTACCTCTGATAAGTGGGGCTATGCCTGTAGGATCATAATAATTTCTCCACCATCCAGCAGACTGGTAGAGGGCAATTATTTCATCTTCTTTCCATGCCCTGACAACCTGAAACAAAACAGGTGCTGTTGCCATACAACTATTTGGCAATACTTCCCTTATACAATGTAAAGGTCCTTTTGATATCTCACCATCCGGATACAATAGATCACACATATTTCGGATTCTCTATATGGGTTCAGAGGAAACTATACGTAAAGGATCAGAAATATGGAAATTCGACGCGTGCAGATGACGGGAGGCTCCTCCTATGTAATTACCCTTCCCAAAAATTGGGTTGAATCACTGCATATCAAGAAGAATGATCCCCTCGGTGTCCTTATTCAGCCAGATGGAACCCTGATGGTCACCAGAAATATAAATGGAGATCAGATACAGCGTGTTAAGGAGATTACAGTTGATCAACAAACGGAACCTGACTTTTTTCTTCGCCTTTTAATCGGTACCTATATTGCAGGATATAGCACCATCAGGATTACCACCAAAGATCGGATTCCGGGTCAGATAAGGGTTAAACTTCGTGAATTTTCTAGTATGGTGATAGGCCCGGAGTGCGTCGAAGAGACTGATCAATCCATTCTTCTCAAAGATCTTCTCAATCCTCTTGAGATGCCATTTGAGAATTCTCTTAAACGGATGTTTGTAATTGTAAAAGGGATGCATCATGATGCTATTGAGGCGCTGCTAAAAGATGATCCTGCACTAGCAGAAGATGTAATGGACAGGGATAACGATGTTGATCGGCTCTTCTGGCTGATAGCAAGGCAAACCAACATGATCATGCAGAATATTCATCTTTCCAGAAAGATGAATACCACAATCGTTAGAATGTTGCCCCACTTTCAGGTAGGGAGGATTATGGAGAGGGTAGGAGATCATGGAGTTCGCATTGCACATAATACCAGAAAGATATCATCCAGCGATGTGGGTCCAGAAATTTCTACACATATACAAAAAGCATCAGATGCAGCAATACAGGCTTTTGAAAAAAGTGTCGAGGCTTTTTTTACTCACGATCTCAAAAAAGCTAACCGGATGATCGAGTCTATTCATCAACTTGAAGAAAATTATAATCTCATCAATTCAGAGATTCTTTCACTTCCTACCACTGTTGCGGTACCTATT
>NZ_DATMYY010000085.1:0-6031 GCF_035560735.1 Methanospirillum sp. | reverse complement strand
GATCATGAGAGTACTTGCGTCTCTTCATCTGAAGTTTGCAGTTCCGCAAATGAAGATCATGATCACCCATATGGAGAAGGATTACCCCCTGATTGCAAAAATATCCCCCATACGCAATGCAACAATGTCCGCAAATCGTTTGCAGAACCTCAAGATGAGCCCGGATTGATAGAAAGTTCCGTCAATCCAGGAGAGGAGTCATCTTGGTCCTGGAAGGTGAGACCCTCTGATTTTTGCGAGATTGACCGGGGTTCTGAACGGGTTCATTGTCAGGAACGGATACCAATAGAGAGACTGTCTGTTCCTCTACGGATGAACCGGAAGATATACAGGTCATGTTTTGAGAAGGCAAAACGCGATAAAGCAGGATCGTTCAGGTCTCTTCCCGGCGTGATCGATTCAGCATCCCTAGTCAGACTAACTTTAGATCTTGGGAGATGTCAGGTCTGTGATACATTCAAGGCAACATAGCATGATCCCATGACAAAGACTACAGCCTGTGATTCGTGCAGGTCAAAGATTCTTTAGGAGGGGTCATGATATCACCGGTATCCAGGATTAATCTGTCTCACCTCTTCTGGTTCCAGTTCGGCTGCTGTACGCTATGGAAGATTACAGGTTCAAGCCGTAAGGTTCTGATTGTATTAGACAGATCATCGACGGCTAGAGGGGGTGATATCGTAGTTATATTTAAGGATACAGGTTACCGGGTATTGTATGGGAGTCAGGAGAGATAGTCTCTCCCGGTTTTGCAGAACTTTCTGATTCAGGAAAGGTGGGTAGTAATGGTTGTCCTGTCTGATAGTGGTGGACGGTTTGTTGCGATTACACAACAAGTCAGAAATCTCCTTGATTGATGGCCAAGAAAGAAGGCAGCGGTGTTTTAGGACCGGGAGGAGAGGGAAACGTACATAAGAGGGGTAGCTGGGGTGAGAAGCCATAGTTTGAGTTGAGAAGTATCAGAGAGTTTGGGTTTAACAACCTGTAAGATATCTCTGTACGGTTACCCTCTATCTCCCTCAATAATATCACATATGAATCATACCAAACTGAAACCATTCACTAACACAATTATTTACTAGTGCAACAAACAGGTATACGTAGATGATCAGCCAGGAAGAAAATCTCCACCATGATGCTGCAAATGAGATTATGAGTCTTATAATTGATGTTCATACAATTATGACACTCACAGTCCCGAATTTAACTGGAATGCAGGAGGCAAAATTTCGCCTGCTTCATATTCTGGAAAATGCGGGATCACAATCGATGACAGAGTTATGTAACCAGATGTTCATTTCAAAACCCTATATGACCAGACTGGTAGACACCCTGGTATCAGAAGAGTTGGTGGAGCGACAACCAGATGCAAAAGATAGAAGAGTAATAAACATCTCCATGACTGACAGAGGGATGGAATATCTTCGGAATATGCTCACGGAATTAAGAGATCACATGAAATCCTTCCTTTCTGGATTTTCTTCCACTGATCTCGAAACAATTTGTAATGCCAGTGCGGAAATACATGCAACGTTTTCAAAAAATCCCAGTATCAACAACCAGGGTACCTGGTCATTCTACACTGCACTCAATCAGAAAGAAAAATGAGAAACTGTTGGATCAATAAAACCGACTAAAGAAGACCATTTCAAACCTAAACCGGCCCTCTAACTACCAGGCATTACCAGTGAACTCTCTATCAGGTAACCCGTTTTATTCACCAGCGAGGAAAATTAGGTGAAACCATGAGTATGATATTCACACATCTGCAAAAACCAATGTTAATAATAGGCTTAGTCCTCCTGACTGTATTGATAATTACATCCCCGGTCCTTGCAGGAACGAAGTATATGTCAGGATCTCCGGATCTTTCAGTTACTATCGTTGGAAACAACGAGTTTGTTCCCGGGACAACCGTACCTCTCCAAATTCAGGTACAAAACTCCGGATTAAACGAAATCAAGTTTGTACAGACAGGAATTGTAGACACCGATGATAACCCCAGCACTGCAAAGATGGTAACAGCTTCCCTTTTGCCAGGTGATAGTCCTGTTCTGATCAAATCAGACCCACAGATGATCGGAGACGTCAAGGGATCGGAAAGTGTTCCCGTTACTTTTACGATATTAGTCCCTGATCATGCAAAAGCCGGGAAATATTCGCTTCCGGTTGAACTGAACTATACCTACCTACAAAATGCCGAACAGCAGGGCACAGACAGTGTCACCTACCGATATGTTCAGAAGAAAGTAACATTTGATCTGCCATTCATAGTGCAATCTGCCATTACCATGCAGGTATCTGATATAAAAGTCGAGAACATCAACTCTGGTGGTTCGGGGTATATCACACTCACCCTGAAAAACATCGGAACTGATACCGGTACAAATGCTGTTGCAAATTTGAGTAGAAGCGGCAGTTCCCCGATTATTCCTGTCTCAAACAGCGTATTCCTGGGAACATTTGCACCGAATGCCACTACAACTGCCAAGTACAAGGTCAGTGTATCAAAAGATGCACAGCCCCAGGACTACCCGGTTGAAGTTTCAGTAACCTATGATAATACAGATGGCGAGACCATAATCACCCCTTCCCAGAAGGTTGGTGTAGCAGTAGGTTCTGATGTCGATTTTACCATTACCAGTCAGAGCCCTGAACTGAATCCAGATAAGAAAAGTTACATCGAGGTGACGTACCGCAATGACGGGTCGGTCCCGGTGTACGGGGCAGAAGTAAGAATCAGTGCAGTAGATCCCTTTACCAGTGCAGATGACCTTGCATACCTTGGAGACATGCAGCCAGGAGATAGTAAAGTTGCCAGATTCGGATTAACTCTCGATGCTATCGCTGATACCAAGATGTACGGCCTTGATTCAGAGATAAAATACCGGGATGCCTTGGACGACAGCCATGTGTCTGATACCATTAAGGTCCCGATTAAGGTCGTTCCCAATGCGGGATTATCTGCACTCATGTCTAGCCCAGTTGTAATTGGTTTAATCCTGATCATCATTCTCGGTGGTGCGTATTACCTCTATGATAACAGACGAAAACTACTGAAACGGTGAAAATGACGAGGTAACACATCGATCATGCATTCAATTTTTTCTGTAGTCGCTAATCTCATTGTTCACAGACCAGGAATCCTATCTAAAATAATCCTTGTACTAATGGTTGTATCTCTATTTGGGATGACCATGGTTTCAATGGAGACCGGAACCGCAACCTACATGGATGTAAATTCACCGGAAGGAGTCCTGATAGAACATTATACAGATACCTTTTCAAAAGAAACTGTAATCCTGCTTGTAGAATCTGATGATTCAACAAGTCCTGAACTCATGCAGTATATCGATACACTGGAAGACCCACTGAGAAATCTTCAGTATGTAACTTCAGTATCCAGTATAGTCGATGTCGTCAAGTCCCTGAATAACGGAGTCATTCCTTCCTCATCCGGAGAGATGGATGAGGTGCTGGCAAAGGTCCCTGCGAATGTAAAGAACGGATATGTTCCATCAGGGATGCTGAATATGGGGGCTATCGGTCTTGAAGCAGGATTATCAGAAAGCCAAAAATCAAGTGCTCTTTCAAACCTCAGGAAGTTCATAGCCAGCACTAACACTCCTCCAGGGGTTTCGGTTAAATTAACAGGTTCTGCTGCTTTTGACGAGGAGATGGGTGCTGCGATGGGTGAATCTATGGGGACTCTCATTATGGCAGCACTCGTACTCATGGTCATCGTGATGGGGCTGCTCTTTGGATATGTGAATCACCGATTCCTTCCGGTTGTTATTGTAGCAGCCGGACTTATCTTTACATTCGGGTTCATCGGCCTTATTGGTTATAAGATCAGTATGGCCGTCATTGCGGCGTTTCCGGTCATGATAGGGCTTGGTATAGACTATGCCATTCAGTTTCAGTCCCGTCTTGAAGAGGAGGCAAGGGATCATCCCCTCTCTGAAGCTGTGTATATCACAATAACCAAGACCGGTCCAGCCGTGATGTATGCCATGCTTGCAACATCCATGGGATTTGTAGCCATGTACATCTCGCCGGTTCCGATGATGCAGGGATTTGGCCTCGTCAGTATCATCGGTGTGGTGACCTGTTACATCACTTCACTCTTTGGAATACCCCTGATTGCGGTGCTTATTAATTACAAGGCAAAAGGGCACGGGAATTCAAAACAAGCTGCAATCGTTGATTCTGTGCTCTCTAAAACCGCGGTATGGGTAGCAAAACGACCAGTTCCGGTTCTTCTGATAGTACTTCTGGTTGCATTTATTGGAATCCAGTTAGACTCACGTATCCCGGTAAACACTGATGAAAATTCATTTGTGCCTCCGGATATGCCCTCGAAAACTACGCTTGATAAGGTGACCAGGACGATGGGGGCTACTGATACTGCACCGATTGTAGTCCATGGCTCTGATGTTCTCACTCTTGATTCGGTAAATTGGATGAAGGAATTTACTGATCTGGAAGTCAGAACACGATCTAAAATTACCCAGGGGACCAGTATCGCAGACTATGTGACCACCTATAACAACGGAGTGATGCCACAAACCCAGAGCGAACTGGATACGGTTTTGAATAAGATTCCAGAAGATGTCAAGGAATCATATGTGAACGGGAATAACGAGGCAGTTATCCAGTTTAATACCGTGAAGTTGACAACAACAACACAGAGTGATCTGAAAGAGGATATCGAAGGAGATTTAAAGCTCTACCCGCCACCTCCAGGAATTAAATCCCAGGTTACCGGTAGCTTTGCGATGTTTACCAATCTGGTGAATGATATTGTGGAGAGTAAGGAACTTATCACTTATACCGGATTCATCCTGGTAGTCTTGTTCCTGGCAGTCGTATACCGGAATGTGAATGCGATAACCCCGATTGTACCAATTGCCGCTGTTGTAGGATGGAATGCAGTTGCCATGAATCTCCTTGGTATTGACTATAACGTCATGACTGCATGCCTGGGTTCGATGACTATAGGGGTTGCTGCTGAGTATACCATTCTCGTAATGGAACGATACATCGAAGAGAAGGAAAAAACCCCTGATGTTATTGAAGCACTGAAGAATAGTGTAAGCAAGATAGGTTCTGCCATTATGGTATCAGGATTTGCAACCTTCTTCGGGTTCTCAGCTCTGATCCTCTCAACCTTCCCAATCATCTCAGACTTCGGTTTAACTACCATTATCGCAGTGCTCTTCTCATTAATTGGAGCAATTGTCATAATGCCTGCAATCCTCTCATTTGTTGACAAGATCGTTCATGGTGTAGAAGAATTAGAAGAGGAAATACTTCATATTCCAACTGCTAACCAAAAATAAAGAATCTTTTTTTCTGAGTTGCAAGAGAGAACTTCAGGTAACCAATGTTTTTTCAGCACCATGATGTCTGGTGGATTCGGGGGATCTACCCGTATTAATTGCAGATACCGCTTAAATTATCAGATACGGTCAGCCGGACCCGTGTATATGCCAGAACCGAGCCACCAGTCATCATCAACCCTTTGAACATACCCCAATTTTGATTCTATCGTTCGGTTGTGAGCAGGATTGATGTAATAAAACCGTACAAAACCTGAACCGTTCTGTGCTACATCGATAAACTGTTGGCCATACGGGTTGCCATACGCATCAAGTTCTCCAAGTCTGTTCTTGCCTATCTTTTCAGGATCAAATGGGTGGGCAAGCGTAGTGCTATTAAAATCATAAGCGTAAATATAGAGTTCTCCCTTGACAAACGAACCATTTGGATTGGAAAATTCGGCAAGTGCTGCTTCCCGTCCATATGTTTTTGCATAGGTAACCGCATTCTCAACAAAATTGACAAGCGTTTCATTTGAGGTATATTCCTCCTGAATAGTGGAATTTGTATAATCAGGTGTTGAAGGGGGTACCGGCTGACTATATACATAACTGGCAGTACTCAGAACCAGGCAGAAAATAAGTACACCAAGGAGCGAGACTAAGATACTTCTCATACCATAGAATGTGTTTAGTGATAAATAAAAATA
>NZ_DATMYY010000084.1:0-11774 GCF_035560735.1 Methanospirillum sp. | reverse complement strand
TATTAATCGTATCTCCACCTACCGTTTTATCCACTATTAGCGTACCCGATGAGCCAGAATATGACTGAAGAGGGATAAAACTAAATGACCCTCCTGATGAACTTGTTTTAGTTCCAAGAGGGATAATGCGTTGAATGAGGAGATCGAGACGATTGGTTATAATAAGATTGTCGATGTCGAGTTTTATGTTCATAAACTCATCTTTCACTGAGTCCATGTGGGAAATTTCGGCATCTCTCCCCTGGAGTGGTACTACATAGAGCAGGTACATGGAGAATAGTATACTAAGCAACGCAACTATCATCAGGAATCCGATAACCTCGGACAGCCCACGCTCCTTCGTACATCCCACCATCGAATGTGTTACTGTTTATCTTCAAGGTTCATGAACCTATTGCGAAATTTTTCCGGGTTTTCGTTATGTTAATATGGATTTGGATCTGGGTTCTGATGAATTAAAACCTTATTCTGATTTCAGGTCTGATTTGCGGGTGAGAGCACATGAGATGACTATTAACCCCATCCCGGAGATCTCAGTACAGGCATTTTTATGATCACCCAGTACATCACCACAAGCGATGGCCTCACCGAGATAGAGGACTTCAGGCCGGGATGCTGGGTTAAAGTTGTCAACCCGACTGAAAAAGAGATAGCATACCTTGTTGGCCAGTTTGGGATGCCCATTGATTTCCTTACTGACCCACTTGATGTTGATGAGCGGGCCAGGTTTGAGGTAGATGAGGGAAATACCCTGATTCTTATCAGGTCGGCACGACGAGAACCCGAAGAAGCGGCAATTCCATACATTACATTGCCGATTGGCATTATTCTTACCCAGGATCTCATCATCACCGTCACTCTCACTGAAGTTGATGTCATGGAGGAGTTTTTGTCAGGTTGGGTGAGAAATCATGATACCAGGCAGCGTACCCGGTTTGTTCTGCAGCTCTGTTACCGTACTGCACTCCGGTTCCTGCGATATCTCAAGGAGATCAATCGGATGACAGGCGTCATTGAGCGTAATCTCCACCGTTCAACCACCAATGACCAGCTCCTCGGGCTTTTTAATCTACAGAAAAGCCTGGTGTATTTCACAACATCACTCCGGTCAAACTCCCTGATGGTAGAGAAATTCTCATATCAAAGTGTGCTTGACATGACTGATGAGGAGCATGATCTCTATGAAGAGATGGTAATTGAAAATAAACAGGCACTTGAAATGGCAAATATTTATACATCCATCATCACCGGTATGACCGGGACCTTTGCCTCGATCATCAACAATAATGTCAATGTGGTGATGAAGCTCCTCACCAGCGTAACAATTCTTATTGCGCTGCCGACAATGATAGCCAGTATTTATGGCATGAATGTGCCCCTTCCCCTTCAGGAAGCACCGCATGCCTTCATTTTTGTCATGGGAACTGCCCTCAGCTTGTCTGCAATCGGGTTGTTTGTCCTCATTCGGTGGAAAGTTCTCTGATAATCCTGGAATGCTTTTCTTTTCTCAGGTGGATTCAGGTTTCCATATTTTCATGATCATAGGTCAGGTAGCCTGAAGGGACATGTGAGAAAAATATAACTCCTGTGATCTCGAACACACATTATGCGAGAAATTTCTAACATTCCTCGATCTGCATTCACCCATCGCCGAATCATTACCTCAGTCGGACTTCTTGTATCGGCAGTTATAATCACCTATTCTTTTGTATCTCTAGCGAATGGAGATCAATCAGGCGATATCCTCCTCTGGCTCGGTCTTATCGCTGCAATCACTCTTGTTATTTACGCTCTCAAAACCGGAAAAAACAGGATGATTCAGTATGGCGTCATTGGATTTGGTCTGCTTCTGGTTGCTTCAGGGCTCGTAACAGTTTTCATAAAAAGTCTTCCCGGTAATGGGATGCCCACTCCATTGATGATAACCGGACTTATTGCTGCAGGAATGATAATCATCATGCTTGGTGTCAGGATGAAAGAGAGAACCGGGGACATTGGAATACAGGATGAACGAAGTATGCGGATTGGAACGTATGGCATCTCTTACTCATGGTACCTGACATTCCTGACTATCGTCTGTATTGGATGGCTTTCCGGTTTAAAGGTTATCTCAATTGATGGAGCATCAATCTGCCTCCTGCTTATCATTCTGATGCCGGTAAGTGGCATGATCTTTCAGTGGTACTTCAACATGAAGGGCGATGTCTACTAAGGAGAATACATGTATACCCGGATAAAAGAATTTCGTGCCCGTTTTGGATATACGCAGGCAGACCTTGCTGCCCGGGTCGGGGTCCGGAGAGAAACCATAGTCTTTTTAGAGAAAGGCAAGTATAATCCTTCACTCAGGCTTGCCCGTCAGATTTCTCAAGTACTCAATACTTCAATCGATGAACTATTTCTCTTCGATGATGAAGAGAACTCCCTGTAAAACCTTGTTGGGATTACCTTGTCTAGAAGATGGTAGGCCAGGATGGTTCCCCAATTGGATAATTCCCCCGGTTCTTCTCAAAAAAATTACCAGACTCTTGCTCTGGCGGTATCGTTCCTATACAATTTGTCTCCCGGACTTATCTGCGGGAATGCTGCATAGAATTCATCAAGGTTAAATGGAATTGCGTTTACCCTGTACTTATTCCAGGGATGCTCTTCTATCAGCACCATATTCCTAAGTTCCTCATCCCTGATTGTGCCCCTCCAGGCCTGGGCATACGCAAGGAAAAACCGTTGTTCATCAGTAAATGTGGATGGAGAATTTGTATTATTCAGGTTCGGGGATGAGTTAGCATCAGATATTCCTGTTGTTTCATTTCCGGCTCGCGTGTTCTTCCAGGCATTCCAGGAAATAACGATTCCACCAAGATCTGCAGCATTTTCAGGCAGTGTCCGGGTTCCGTTCAGATAGAGATCTGGAAGTGTCTCCATCTGATCAAATTGTGCAACCAGTGGTGCTGTAACCTCGGCATATCGGGCGGTATCATTTTCATTCCAAAGGAAGGTTTCATTCCCGTCCTTCACGAATTTTCGGAGTGGAGAATCAAACCCATGAGTTAGTTCGTGCCCGATGATAGAGCCGATAGCCCCGTAATGTTCGGCATCATCTACTGATGGATCATAGAAAGGAGGCTGGAGAACTCCTGCAGGCAGGACGATCTTGTTTCTGGTCGTATCGTAGTAAGCGTTCACTGAGTGTGGTGACAGGTACCAGGTATCAGGGTTTGATGGTGTGTCAGCTATCTGCAGACTTGCTCTGTAGTAGTAGCAGGTGATATTGAGAACGTTTTCAAGGTATGAACTGTTCGAAACCTCAAGATTTCTGTAATTCCCAAATTGATCGGGGTACCCTATCTGAATCCCCATTGAATCGAGTTTCTCTGTTGCATTCTCACGAGTTTCAGGATCCATCCAGGTCAGGTTTGCAAGCCTGGATCTCATGGTACTCTTAAGATTCTCTACGATCTCTTTGACATGTTCCTTCTCTTCTGGAGTAAAATATTGCTCTACGTAGAGTTTGCCGATGACGCCGCCCATCAAGGAATCCATGGTACCGATAACCCGCTTCCATCTCGGCTCCATCTCTTCCTGACCTGAAAGGACCTTACTGTTAAAGTTGAAGTTCTCCTTCTCATATGCCTGGCTGCTGTACGGGGCTGCAAACTGCAGAACCTTAAAGGTCAGGAACTTTTTGATGTCATTAATTGGCTCCTCCTTGAGAATATTTCCAACTTCACGGACATACAGAGGCTGGTACATATCGATGACCGAGAGATCTGTCCTGTTCACAGAAATGAGAAGACCATCCCAGTCAATTCCGTCAGTCACCTCGGACAGACGTCGAACAGGGCATGGGAAGTACCTTCGATCAGGTTTTCCGTACCCGTGGGAGGGGGCAGAAGCATTGGCGAGTCTTGTCTCTATTCGCATCACCTTTGCAGCATCGATATCAGCCTGTTCTGGTGTCTCATTATTAAGTACAAACATCCGTGCGATATGACCTTTGAACTCATCTCTTACCCTCTCGCTCTCAGTGTCGTTCCTGAAATAGTATTCACGGTCAGGCAGGGACGTTCCACTCTGCTCTATTGTGGCAATCAGCATACTGCTGTTTCCAGGATCTTCATCTGCATAAAATGAGAAGAAGGGGGCAATACCGAAACCCATCAGGTATGTAGTCAGATTCCTGATATCGTCGCGGTTTTTAGCTTTTGCTATCTTCTCCAGTTCAGGCCGGAGTGGTTCCATTCCTACTTGATCGGCACGATCCTGATCAATTGCAGTCGTATAGAATGTACCAACCAGAGGTTTCTCATACCCATCGTTTCCTGGATTTTCTGCCGCATCTTCGATTATTGACCTGACCCGGTCATCAACCGACTGCTGCACTTCAGTGACAGAACTATACCAACTCAGGTCTGAAGGAACGGGATTTCGCTCCATCCAGTTCCCGTTAGCGTACGTGAAAAGATCGTCGCCTGGTTTTACAGAAAGATCCATATCATCTGGATTCAGGGCCGCTACTGGTCCGTTCAGGATGAGAAGAACAAGAATCATCCCGTAGACAAAATATCTAAAATGTTGTTGCATGAATTTTTTATCTCCGATAACTGGAAGGGAAATTGACAATTTCTGGCTTACCATATCTGAAAATACGTAATAGTGAGGTTAATGGAGGAGTCATTCTGCATTTCTTATAGATACTGTTTGGTGAGTGAATGGATGAGCCTCTCTATGCATATGAAGTGAATGTGAGAATGTTACTCTCTGTTTCCTGGTGTTTACTATCGCCGGCATATTTTGCAACAAGTCCTGTCATATTTACGTATTTCACAAATAAAGTGAATTGAAAACTGCCATCAGCCCCTGTCTGAGTAGTATCAAGCGGTTCAGTTGAAGATGCCCCTAGGTAACTAGTCTCATCTATAGTGACCGTTGCTCCGCTGATTCCGTTATTATTCATATCTGTAAGGACGCCTGATATCACAACCTTGTCACCGACAATGGGCATTGCGGTGTTGGCAGAGATTTCCAGGAGGGTCGGGATAGGGGTTGAAGGATTGCGGGTTATCATCGGAATGACGGTCTGCACCGGTGTGATCCTCTGGGTCACAACTGGTTTAACTACCGGTTCTGTGCTGTTTGAAGATGTGAATCTGATAAATTTTGAGATTACCTGGTTATCTCCTTTTTTGGCAGTAACTCTGAAGAGAATAAGGTCCTTGTTTGCAGTCGGGACCGACCAGACAAATATACCGTTTTCGTCAGGTGTGATTGTGGCAAGATCTTTGAAATCTGAATCATTTGATCCCTTCCCTTCTATTGTGACTGTATTACCTGCTTGCGCGCCACTCATATAACCAATGATCAGGTTCGTCTCCTTACCACTCAGTGTTGAGATAAATGGTGAGATGGTAACCTGGATCTTTTGTGCGGCAGTCCCTCCTGCGGGTTCAATGGATTGGGATGAATCCTCTTTAGGCTCTAGGGTGACCACCGGAAATATCCCCATCCCAACAGTGGGAGTATTCTCAAAATCCCAGTTATCATTTTGGCCGATAACACCGGGAATGTCATCTGCATATGCTGGAGAAAGAACCAGCAGGATAAAAATGAGAGAGATGATTAAGGTGATATTCAATATTTGAAGACCCATGGTCTGCCTGCTCTTCATCAGGAGAATGTTGAGAGCACTACCTGAATAAGTTGTTGAGGACCCGCTTATCTGCCTAGTTCCTTGTGTGCTCTTGCAAGATGCTGGGCAGCCTGTGCTCCAAGGAGCGAAAGTTCACCAGCCAGTACTCCGACAGCAATAATCTCAGCAAGTTTCTTTGCATGTGAACCTGGTGGATCTCCTCCTCCGGAAACACCGAGAATCTTCAGGCATTCGGCCTGAGTTGCAACTCCTGTCCCTCCTCCCACGGTGCCAACCGGCAGAGCAGGAAGCGTCACTGAGACATACACCCCATCCGGTGCCTGATCGATGGTGGTTATACAGAGCGATCCTTCAACGACATGGGCCGGATCCTGCCCACATGCGATGAAAATGGCTGCGATGATGTTTGCAGCATGTGCATTGAACCCAAGAGATCCAGCCCTGGCCGAACCAACCAGATTCTTACGGGTGTTTACTTCAAGAAGTGAAGATGCGTTGGTCTTAAGGATGGTTCTGATCTGATCATCGGTAAGTTTAACCCCGGCGGAGACTGTCTTTCCTCTTCCAAGGACGACGTTTACTGCTGCCGGCTTCTTGTCAGTACAGAAGTTACCTGAAAGTGCCACCAGCCGTGCATCGGTCTGCTGACAGATCAACTCAGCCGCTTTCTCGCTTGCGATGGTGACCATGTTCATTCCCATTGCATCTCCGGTAGTGAAACAAAATCTGATAAACACAGAAGTCCCGGCCGTAGTGATCTGAATATCAGTCAACTTCCCATGTCTGGTGGTGGCCTCAGCAGCCTGCCTGATCTCATCCTCATGAGTCTTGACAAAATCCACAACTTCTCTGGCGTGAACCACACTGTCCGTTGCAAAGACCGGTGCACGGGTCATACCATCAGAGAGGATCCTCACCTCTGCACCTCCTGCTGCCGTAATGAGACCGCATCCCCGGTTCACTGATGCCACGAGTGCACCCTCGGTTGTTGCAAGCGGAAGGAAATACTTGCCACTTGCATACTCCCCTGAAATAAGAACCGGCCCGGCAATACCGACTGGAACCTGCACTGTTCCTATCATATTTTCGCAGTTTCGTTTCACAACTGAATCGAGATCTATTGAACAGTCTCCGATCCTGGGGAGGGAAATACCGGTCTCCTCCTCAACAAATCGTCTTCGAACCTGTACCGCCTCGCCAGGGGGGAGTTCCTTCTCAAGAGCATAGAGTTTGAGAGACCCGTCCCGGATCCTGCGGAGGTAATCGTCCATGCATACCTGTTTGTACCCGAAGTGCAATAACAGCTGATGAATGGGGAAGCAGCAGTGGTGTCTGCGGGTGAACCGGCAGGGTGCTGAAACGGTAAGAAGGACTCTTCTTGAAGAGAGAACACTTGATAAGAGCCTAAAGATTAGATCTGATGGCGATGAACTACTCTTTCCGGTCATCCATGAGTGTTCAGGATCGGTCATGGCAGAGTTTGAAGAACTTCATCAGCGTGTTCCCCTTCCAAGGCATGAACTGATAGGAGGGATAGCTATCCTTGCTGAAGATGATCCTATTGGTGCTGCTGCTGTTCTTGTCGAGCGTCCGTCCGTCCATACTGCTCTTATTGCAGAAAGTGCAGTGGAAGGTGAGTTCAGGACCAGGCGTTTTCGCGTTCTTGCAGGTGATGAGACAACGTCCACGATCCACACCGAATACGGCAAAACATTTCGGATAGATCTGGAAAAGGCATACTTTTCTGCACGGCTTGCTTCAGAGCGCCAGCGGATTGTGACAATGATGAATCAAGGAGAGGAAGTTCTTGATATGTTTGCAGGTGTAGGTCCCTTTGCTGTCATGATTGCTGAAAAAGCTGGTACAGTCTGGGCATGCGATCTCAATCCTGATGCTGTCTCCCTTCTCATCGAAAACATTGCCCGTAATCGTGCCTCAAATATCATCCCTGTCCTTGGAGATGCTGCTAATTTGCCTGAAGTTTATGGAAGACGATTTGACAGGGTGATCATGAATCTTCCACTCATGGCTGAAAGGTTCCTGCCAGCAGCTTCACGTCTTTGTAGGCCTGGTGGTATGATACATTTTTACTCACTTGTAGAGGATGGTGATGGAGATTCACCAGTTTTTCACCAGATCCCGATCAAATCAATGCAAAAGCGGTTTGTCAGATCCTATTCACCAGGTAGATCCCATATGGTCTATGATATCATCGTGGAATGAAATGAGATTAAATCTCATCCATTTCTGAAACTGTACGGCCGGTATTAGTAGTAAGTTCCTGATTTCTGGGGTACACACTGTTTGCACAGGATTGAGATACTCTGTGCAGCGGTAGAGGAAAGGCCGAGGCTTGGATCGCCTGATTCATTCTGAAGCGTCTTATAATCGCTCTGCGCCCCCTGTTTTAACTGGAAAAGTTTTCGTGCCGAGAGTTCTCCACCCCTGCGGGTTTGATTCTCTGATTTCTCATTGGTATTCTGCAGTATTGTTGTGTTGTTTACTTGGGTTTCAGTGGTTATCGGGTCATCAAATGAGATGAGTGCATATTCCCTGACCTGATAATTTTCAGAACTGTTCTGCTCCTCTTCAGCAGCCATGATCGGCATGATGAGCATTCCGAATAGGATGAGAAGGATAGAACCTCTGATCATACCTAATCCATAGGAGGTATGGGAAAATGAAGGATATGGTCAGGTCTGCCTAAAGCGCCTGAGAAGGAGTGCTCCAACACCCAGACCTATAGGTACTAGAATTACTGGCAAAGGAGACTGGGTTGGAACCGGGGTTGCTGTTGGTTTCTGCGCAGGGGTCATGTTCACTGATGCGGTTGTGGACATTCCTGCTTCAATGCGAACCTGGTTGATATAATCCTGGTACTCATCCATTTTCAGGGTCAATCCATATTGGCCGGATTTTACTGATGAGAGTGTCAGAGGGGTTATCCCTATATAGAGATTGTCGAGAAGGACCTGAGCACCTGCAGGAGACGAGCTGACGCTCAATGTTCCGTTCTGGGATGAAGGGATTACTGGTGATTTCAATTCAACCTGTACAGGAGTCACCTGTCCGGCAATCACTGTGATGGTTGATGAATATGTCTCATGTTGAGGTGCAGTGAGTGTTATCGTGTACACCCCTGGTGTGATATCAGTCAGGTCAAGTGATCCTGAAACCGGGGTGACGCCTTGGTAATCAGTATTTAAGGAAACAAAAGCTCCTGGCGGAGTGCTTGAAACTGCCACCGATCCTGTAGTAATCTCTGGCGGGGTTTTTACCAGGGATTGTCTAATACTTGTCTGCTGCCCAGCTGTAATAAGGACCTGCTGGCTTACTGTCTGATACCCTGATAATTGCAGTTTCACTGTATGATATCCACTTTCAAGGTTACCCACCTGCTGGGGAGTCTGACCCTGCCATATGTTATCAACTTTGATATCAGCCCCTTGTGGTTCTGAATCAACAAATAATGTTCCAGTTTTCTGGTATCTTGTAAGAGGGGCATATATCTTCGGCTGGGCGTTGGCATTTACCTGGACCTGGGTTGTATATTGATTATATCCCTCTTTACTTACCGTGACCGTGTGCATCCCTGTTGTTACCTGATTGAACGTGCAGGGAGTCATGTACTGGGTACCTCCATCAAGAGTAGCCAAGGCCCCTGAAGGGTCAGAGCTAACATAAATACTACCATATTGGGCCAGGGGTACAAGTGTGGCCAGTATTGGGTAAATCTGTTCTTTTCCTGGATTTGAAGAGATATGTTCTGTGTAATCACGATACCCACTCATGGTGACACGTATGTCATGGGATGGAGTTGCTGTAGTCGTGATCTTAACCAGGACAGGCGTACTTCCATAATAATCAGTGTCAACATATGCGTCTGCACCCTGGGGGACTGAATCGATCTTAAAAAAACCCGAGTCCCCTCCTATGCTGGTAGGTTCAACTGTGATGGTTGGTTGAATCTTTACAAGATAGGCAGTCCGATAGATCGTATCTCCTTGTCCTGGGTTTTCTGATATGTGATCAGTCCAGTCCTGATATCCACTCTTTGATACCCGAAGATTGTGTGATGGTGTTCCCGTTGAGAAAAGTCTGATAAGGGCAGGGGTTACTCCCTGGTTCGAGCCATCAAGAAACACATCTGCACCCTGAGGATCAGAATCAACTGATAAGAATCCTGAATCTCCCCCAATCCGTGTTGGTTCAACAGTGAAGGTAGGTTCTGAAGTCGGTTGATCTATTGGGCCCACAGTAAATGGGGGTTCATATCCCGGATCAAATGGGCGCTCCTGTGTTCTGACCTCAATTGGAATAGCATTGCTCTCGGCGAAACAGATCCAGCATGTACTGATGTACAGGATCAAAAGGACTGTAGTATACAGATACCGGTTCATACCGTTTTCAAACCTCGTAATGTTGAATTTATAGGATTTGTTATGAAACCTTCGATTGAGATTTGCCATTCACGCTGTGATTATCCTTATTAAATGGAATGTCCATGTGTACTCACATGGAGAAACTCCCCTGCGAGGATATTGTCTGGGAATCACTTCCTGCCATTCGGGCAGCAATTGCAGCGGAGATGGTTGCAACTGGTCTTTCACAAAAGGAGGTTGCCACCATCCTGGAGATGGCACCGTCTGCGGTATCACAGTACCTCTCCGGCAAACGTGGTTACCGGATTGAGTTCACTGACGAAGTAAAAAAGGCTATTGCATCCCTTTCATACGATCTGCGCGATGGAAAGGTAACAAACCCTGCATCACGAATCTGTGCTATCTGCACACTTATCAGGGGTACTCCCTCGTGCGGTGCCTGTGATGAGGGTGAGTCGTAAAAGATCCAATGAAAAATGGTGGTTCAGGGTTCCCGCCAGATGAGAACAACCATGCTGATTTCTCCGGTGTGATCCGGAACTGTGGCGGATGAGAGGATCACTTTCTTTTTTCTCCCTCCTTTTGCTCTTATTGTATATCTGATATCACGAACTGTTTTCCCCCGGACAGCATCGGCTATCACGTTCAGTTCACTGTTCAGTTCTGGTGGGATGATGGTAAGAGCGGATCCTCCGAGCAGTTCTTCGGCAGGATAACCTGTAATGGTCTCTGCACCCTGGTTCCATGTGAGGATGGTTCCCTGAAGAGTAACTGTTAGGACTCCTTCAGCTATCGATGAGAGAAGAACTGAAAGAAGGGCAGATGCTGATCCACCCTCCTGAAGACCGGTGATATCGCGGGTTATACCAAGGATCTGTTCAACTTTCCCGGACTGATCGGGCACCGGATAGAGTCTTTGATCAAGCCATCTGGGATTCTGCTGATCTATCATAACCGGGAAGACCTGGCGATGCGAAGCAGATGTTTCAGTTACTGTCTCCACTGAGTCACGTATTATCTGTGATGCCTGTTTGTCAAAAGGTTCAAGGAGATTTGATCCGACTAATTCATCCCCTCTTCCATCAGAAGCCGTATACCCGGGATTAGCATACTGAATTGTGTAATCTGGAGTAAAGATACAGACCTGCTCCCAGGTCTCTTCAGCAAGTGTAAAAAAGAGAAAATCACTAATCCGACGTTTTTGTTCAGCTTCTTTCCAGTCTGTTATATCCTCAAGGATGAACGTATGCCCGAGCACCCCGTCATACATCACCATATCAGCGACTGTCATCCACAGGTGTCTGGGCCTGGCATCTGCGTGAACACGAATCTCATCGGTGAATGCAACATCACGATCTGGATTTGTGATTCGTGCTCTCATCTCTGAAGTCAACCCCTGGATTCCCAGAAGATCCAGAAGGTTCCTCCCGATGAGATCATCCTCATCAGAACCAAGCAGATCGAGAGCAGATAAATTTATATTTACTATCCGGTATCGATCATCAGTCTGGATCACCGCATCTGAAAGGTAACTGAGCACGCGGGTGACCGGAACCCTGGGAGCTAGGAAGTATAATTTCGCTTTTCCGACATTTCTGACATCGACCACACCGGAGAGATACATGAGTTCCAGGTATTTTCCAACGGTATTTCTGGACATATGAAGATCAAGGGCGAGCTCAGAGACTGTCATCCCCTTCTGGTTCTCTTTGAGGATCTCCTCTATGCTCGCAATATAATAT
>NZ_DATMYY010000083.1:0-2888 GCF_035560735.1 Methanospirillum sp. | reverse complement strand
ACAGATGTAGTTTATGATTTACTAATTGAAGTGCTTCTTCAGCCAGCATATGTTTGGTAATATCCGTGATCTGGACAAGGAATCCGGTGATCACCATCTCATTACTTTCCATTGGAGTGATGTGAACATCCAGCCAGATTGTTCCATTCCTGCTCGTAGGATACATGTTATGAGATTTTACTTGTTCGAAATCAAAAGATTCCTGATATTGAACATTTTCTCCAGCTAGCACTTTTTCCTTCTGCTCATTATTTATGTGGAGTTCTCTAAAAAGTGATAGATTTTGGATATCCTCTAATTCCTGTATGCCAAAGAGGTTCAGACCGGCAGGATTGATGTGCATCAGTGTACCGGTTGCATCGTATAGTTCAATGGTAATCGGTGATTGATCATAAATAGCTTTAAAACGGTTCTCGTTTTCTATTAATGTCTCATCTGTTCGTTTACGGTCCAATGCAATACCTATAGTATTTCCAAGACCCTCAAAGAACTGAACCATCTCAAGGGTAAACATATTTTTTCTGTGGTCGTTTAATTGAAGGAGTCCAATTGTTTTATCCTGTGAACGTAGTGGGATCAGTGCAACCGATTCGAATCCTTCGTCATTACATCGGTTTCGTGTTGTAGCCTGGCGTTCCTGCTCTGTAGTAGATACGAGAAGGGCTGTTGTATCGATAGACCAGAAACTACCCCCTGCAGTAAAGAAAGGGTACTGAGGATCAGTATGCCCACTAATAACATTCCCACACATGCATTCAAGTATTACCTGGCCACTATCATCCCGTTTGACATTCCCGTTAGTATCATAACCACACAGGGATTGCTCAACCTTGACAAACGTATCTGAAAATCCATTTGTTTTGTAATATGGATAATCTTCGCCATCTTTCAATCTGATTCCAACTGCTTCGATACCAGTAGATACCTGAATTGTATGAAGGATTTTCCCGATATTATCTTCCTCATGTGAGAAACTGCTTAAGATCTGGAGTACAGTCATCGTGAGTATCTGACGCTCTTCCTCACGTTTTCGGTCATTTATGTCCTGCATCGTACCATGAAGACCGATGACCTTTCCGTCTTTTTCATAAATCGGACCACCGAAGACATTCATCCACCGTATGGTTCCATCCGGAAGAATGAACTCTAATTCTAGATTGAATGGTTCACTAGTGGCGAGAGTCTTCGATACTGCATTACTGAGAAGATTCCAACTAAAAGGAGTAAACATATCATGGTACTCCACAGATGTGGGTGCTCGTAAAGTTGGGTCTCTTCCAGATATATGGAACATTTCCTCAGACCATGTAACAATATCTGATGTAGCAACCCAGTCCCAGGTTCCGATATGGGCGAGGTGATAGACCTCTATCAGACGTTTCTGAATAGATGCCAACTCATCTGCATTCCGTTTCCGTTCGGTGATGTCGGTTGCGATTTCAAGCCTGACCAATCGACCGTCACTCCAGCGTATCGCCCGGTCCCGGCAGTCGTACCATCTTTTGTTTTGCGTATTCTGAAATTCTCCCTGACATACACCTGTTGGTCCAGACTCATCAATTAGGAGATTATTGTTACAAAATGGACAGGGACCTTCCTGATCTTTCTGGATCGTCTTGTAACATTTCTTTCCCACAATGTCACCAAACAGACCCCTGCCTCGTTTATTGAGGTAAAGGAGATCATAGGTATCCATATCAGTAACATAAATCAGGGCATCTATACTGTCAAGAATGGTGAAAATCTCAGCCTGAACTTCTTCAATGAATGGCCTTTTTTTATCAGATAATGATAATCCTAATTCGTCTGAATTACTACATTTTGAATATTTTATCTCTACCTGATGGTGCTTTCGTAAATATGCAAGAATTTTTTCAGATTCATCCCACCGTCTGTCAATCTGGTTGATCATCAGATCTATTCGATGGATCTGATCAATTATCTTATCAGAAACCTCACTACTCTCTGTCATATCCGCATACATTGCAATAACTGTCAGAGGATTGCGGATCTCGTCATTCAGGATAGCGAGTTGGGCGAGGTTTTTTTGAATTTGTATGACTGATGCATTCTTTTCCTTTTCTAATCTCTTCAGGTCTGTGATATCCTGCCCTTGAGCAATCGTTGCAACCGGATTTACTCCATCAGATGTGTAGAGGGTTGAAGAATTCCAAAGAACGGTCCTAACTGTTCCATCCAGGCGTAAAATTTCGATTTCAACTGTTTCCCATCTCACTCCTTCGTGTGTTGAGCGAAGAAGACGCATTGATCGTTCTTTTAATTCGGAAGGAAAAAGAATCTCTATGGATTGTCCTAAAACATCACTCGATGAGCGTCCAATCAGACTCTCTGCAGCCTGATTAAGTCTGGTAATGTGAAATGAGAGATCCCATACTATGATTGGGACATTTGCAATGGAGATCAGATTCTCTAGTTGGTCTTTGGTTTGGCGAAGATCTGCTTCTATAGTAGTCAGCAAATTGTATTGGCTCTTCAGTTCCTCCTCTGAAGCTGATATCTGCTCATATGCCGCGAAGAGTTCCTCATTTTTCTTCAGGAGTTCGATCTCCTCCTGTTTACGGGTAGTAACGTCACTCATCGCGATTCGAACCTGAACGGATTCATCGCTTAATATTACACGAAAACCTTCAATCCTACCATAAAATGGATTCCCTTTTTTACGTATGATCTGAAGATCACAGGTAGGTTTCACTTCGTGCTCAAGAATAGTTTGAAAAAAAGTATCCCATTGTATCTGATCTTTCGTGGTGACAAACGTTTTGAATCTGGCATGTATCAAATCACGTCTGGCTACCATAAGCATTGCTGCACCGGTGAGATTGACCTCAGCAATCAATCCTTCATTCGTAAGCGTAAAATATCCTACC
>NZ_DATMYY010000082.1:0-34996 GCF_035560735.1 Methanospirillum sp. | reverse complement strand
GCCCAGGCAGGGCAATACCAACCTACTAATTGTCCTGCACCAATCTATGGTGTGAGAAGATATGGTTCAGATCGATGCATCAGTTTCAGCAGGAATCAAGAAGATTGCAGAGCAGGTTGCTGCTGTTTCTTCATTCCATGGGTATCAGGATACCGCATACTATCTCCCGATCTCCTATGCAATCTCTGGTTCAGGGATTGATTCAAAGCAGGCAGCGCAGCAGGTGTTTGAAGCAACTCACCAGAGTCCCCTGGTGGGTGCTGAAATCCTGCTTGCATGTCGGGGGGCCGTTGACGGCCCCCCATATACCGGTTTTATCGATGATGCAGTGATCAGAAAACTCGGGTACACCCTGGTGGACGGGAGTATACTTGGGCTGACCCTGATCGTCGGAAACCCATCAAAAGCAGATTATGCTGCTGCAATCTGCAGAGAGCTGCAGGAGAAACTCATGCTCACATTCCTTTCCGGTGGAGTTGTTGAATCCCTGACAGCAGCGGGAGTGAAGGTTGGACTTGATCTTCGGCTTGTTCCTCTTGGGAAAGATTCACTTGGTGCTGTCTATTTTGCAGACATCCTTGCCAGAGTTGCAATGATGTTTGGAGGCGTTGCAGCGGGTGATGCCCACCGTCTTGTGGCATATGCAACAGAGCGGGCCAAAGCATTTGTTATTGCTTTTTCCGGGATGACAAACGAGGAGATAGCGTTCATTGATGGTCTGCGGGTGCTTGGGATTCCTATCATTCATATGGGTGGATATGAAGGAAAGGACTGGACTCAGGCAGGTCCTACAGAGATCGTTAAAACCGGGATGGAACTGAGAGGGATCCGTATCCAGGTCACTTCAATACCGATTCCAATGGCCTGCTCTCCTGCCTTTGAAGGAAAGGCAATCAGGAAAGAGGAGATGTATGCAGAGTTTGGGGGGACCCGTTCACCGGCATTTGAACTCCTCAGGGTCAGGGATGCCCATGAAGTCACTGACGGGAAGGTCACGGTCATCGGCCTGGAGATTGACGGAGTCCAAAAGAAATCTGCAGCCCCGCTCGGTATCATCGTTGAAGTAGCCGGTAAGGCGATGAAGAAGGAGTTTGAACCGGTTCTTGAGCGTCGGATTCACAATTTCATCAATTACGGAGAGGGCTCGTGGCATTCAGCCCAACGTGATCAGATCTGGGTCAGGGTCTCGGAGGATGCCGTGGCACAGGGTCTGAAGATTGCAGATCTTGGAAAGCTTCTGGCTGCAAAGTTCAGGATGGATTTTCCGACCCTGCTTGATGCTGTACAGGTCACCATTCTCACGGACCGCGATCAGGTACTTGCTGCCCAGAAAGAAGCAGAGTTCATCTATTCAGAACGGGATGAACGGATAGCCGGGATGAAAGATGAGGATGTCACCTTGTATTACTCTTGCACCCTTTGCCAGACCTTTGCACCGAATCATGTCTGTGTGCTTACACCGGAGAGGCCGGCCCTCTGCGGGGCACTCACTTGGCTGGACGGAAAGACGGCCTACGAGATGTCACCGTCAGGAGCGAACCAGCCTATCGAAAAAGGTACTTTGATCAACGAAGAGGCAGGAGAGTACGAAGGAGTGAACCGGTTTGTCAGGCAGGCATCCCACGGGGAGGTCGAGCGTTGTGTCCTATATAGTATCATGGATGCTCCGATGACCTGCTGTGGTTGTTTTGAAGCAGTTGCCATGATCCTCCCTGAGACAAATGGGATCATGATCGTGAGCAGGGAGTACAAAGGCGAGACCCCCTCAGGTATGACCTTTTCAACCCTTGCCGGGACTATCGGTGGTGGGGCACAAACGCCCGGATTTATCGGGATTTCAAAAGGATACATCTTGTCTGATCGGTTTATCCAGGCAGAAGGCGGTCTTTCCAGGATCGTCTGGATGCCTTCGGTTGTCAAGGAAGAACTTGAGAAGAGACTTCGGGAAAAGATAGATTCTGCAGGACTATCCGATCTCTACGACAAGATCGCTGACGAAACCGTTGCAACTGATATTGAGGGCCTGCTTTCTTTCCTGACCTCGGTTGATCATCCCGCATTATCGATGGCCCCGCTGCTGTAGGTGCAAATCATGACGATATCATACACACCTGGTTGGACTGCATCGATCCGCGAGGTAGTAATCGGTGCAACCGCAGCAGAAGGAGGAACACGCCGTATCTCCTACAGGATCGGTGGTGAATCTGATCTCCCCTGTATCGGTCTGGGACAAAAACCCCTCATTGCTTTTGAGATCTGTGATGATCCTGCCCTCTGGCCTGATGTTGTCCGGAGTGCCTGCACAAAACTGATTGACAATCCACCTGCCTGGGCTGCATATGTAGACACAACCCTTCAGGCAGACCTCATAAGGCTCAATCTGACCTCTACACGAAGAAGGAATTTTGACGCATATGACTCTGTGGGAAAAACGGTCACTGCGATTCTTGCTGCGACGAGTCTTCCCCTGATCATCGAAGGGAGTGCAGATGCAGAGATTGACTCGGAAGTCTTCCAGCGGTGCGGTGAAGTAGGGGAGAAAGAGAGGCTTGTGCTTGGAACTGCAGAGGCTGCCAGGTATCGCAGTGTTGCAGCAGCAGCCATAGCATATGGTCATTCGGTCATTGCCCAGTCCCCGATAGATGTGAATCTTGCAAAGCAGCTCAACATCCTTCTCAGAGAGGCTGGTGTTCCTGATGATCGGATCATCATCGATCCCTACACTGGTGCACTTGGGTACGGGTTTGAGTATACCTATTCGACCATGGAGCGGATCAGGTTTGCAGCCCTGAAGGGAGATGCAGATCTTGCAATGCCTATGATTTGTGCTCCAACTGATACTTTGACCATCAAGGAGATCAGGGGAGCAGTCCACAATCATGAAACAGCAGTCTCCTGGGAGGTGGCAACTTCGATTGCTGCAGCCCTTGCCGGGGCAACAATCCTGGTTGTCAGGCATCCGGGCTCTCTTGCCCGGCTCAGAAAAGCAATAGATTCTCTTTGGAATCTGGAGGTGGCCTGATGGCACTCAAGGCCCTTGACATCTACAAACTGCTCCCCAAAAAGAATTGTAAAGAGTGCGGGGATCCGACATGCCTCACGTTTGCAATGAAATTGGCACAGGGAAAAGCCGAACCTGATCTCTGTCCGTACCTTGATGAAGAGGCGAAGAACATCCTTGGCGCCTCTACCCGACCCCCGATTCAGAAAGTGACGGTTGGCATGGGAACGCTCTCGTTCACGGTCGGTGAGGAGTTTGTCTTCTATCGGCACGAGAAGACGTTCTATCACCAGCCTGGAATTTTGTATGCAGTATCCGACATCGAGTCAGACGACCGGATAAGGGAGGTTACTTCCCAGGTCAGGGGATGCAAAGTAACAAGGATCGGCATTGACCTGCTGTTGAACGGGATTGCAATATCGGCTGATTCCGGATCTTCTGAGCGGTTTGCTGAGGCCATCTCAACGGTGGTGTCAGGAAACCCTGATCTCCCCCTGGTTCTGATGGCCTCTGATCCTGCTGTCATGGAGGCAGGGCTTGCGGTCTGCGGTAATTACCTGCCACTCATCAAGGGTGCAGGCGATCAGAGCTGCGAAGCATTCTGCTCATTAGCAAAGAAGTATGGGGCTCCACTCGTGGTCTCCGGGAGTAACCCGGAGAGGTTGGCAGCTAATGCAACTAAGTGTTCCGGGCTCGGTGTTACACAGATGATGCTGGATCTCTCAGGGACTGAAGGAGAGTTTGTCAGGACCTCAACTCTTGTTCGCCAGACAGCCCTTGCCAGATCTGTCCCTGGTCTTGGATATCCGGTGTTTCTCGATGCACGAACAACCGGTTTCTCCGGTCTTATCACCGGGATCGTCAAGTTTGCCTCTGTAATAGTGGTAAACCCACTCTCCCGGACCGAGATGCAGGCTGCTCTTGTGATGCGACAGAACATCTACACTGATCCGCAGAAACCGATCCAGATGACGCCCGGACTCTACCGGGTTGGAACACCTGGACGTGATGACCCGGTCTTCCTTACTGTCAACTTCTCGCTTACCTACTTTACCCTGCAGGGATACCTTGAATCAACCCGTCGTTCGTGCTGGCTCCTGATAGTTGACACAGAGGGAATGTCTGTTCTAACTGCGGTTGCAGCCGGGAAGCTGAGTGAGTCGGTTGTCAAGGATGCGATTGAAAAGTTTGCTTTAGGAGACGAAGTGAACAACAAGACCATCATCATTCCAGGGTATGCATCCCCGCTATCTGGCAGGATAGAGGAGTATACCGGATGGAAAGTCATCGTCGGTCCTCGTGATGCCGCAGAGATAGCATCGTTTATCGAGGAGGAGCTGAAGTAACCGATGCCCATCGTTACCTTTCTCCCAGGATTCAGGAAAGTAGAAGTATCTACATCTGACTCTCTCATGACTGCTGCTCAGAAGGCTGGCCTTGCTATCAACGCGGTCTGTGGCGGTGTAGGGAAGTGTGGAAAGTGTGTAATGTTCCACAAGTCAGGTCGAATCAGATTTGACACCGAACGGTTCAGGGAGTTCTTCAGCCAGGAAGAGAGAGATGCCGGTGCTATCCTCTCGTGCGAGGCATATCCTGAAGATGACTGCCAGATCATGGTCCCTGAACGGACGCTTATCCAGACTCAGCAGATTCTCATGAATGTGATGGGTCAGGAGACTCTGCTCAACCCGTCAATCCGGAAATATTACGTACAGGTCCAACCACCGACCCTTGCAACACCTACCTCAGATCTCTACCGGCTTCTGGATGCAATATCCAATTTAGACGGTCCCACAAGCAAACAAGTCTATGTACCGCTGGAGATTCTCCGGGTAATTCCCTCCATGCTCAGGGACAGCGGGTGGAAGGTCACTGCAACGATTGCCAGGCTCCCTGCAGGATTCAGGATGATCGAGATCGAGAAGGGTGATACTTCCAGCCAGCTGTATGGGGCTGCGGTAGATCTCGGAACCACCACTGTGGTTGCGTTTCTTCGCGATCTCAATACCGGTCAGGTGATCGGTGTTGGCTCTGCCTATAACAAGCAGATCTCCTGCGGCGAGGACATCCTCTCACGGGTCAACTACAGCAAGAGGAAAGGGCTCGTGCGGCTTCAGGAACTAGCAGTTGATTCTATAAACGCTGCGATAACCATGGCAGCGAACAATGCCGGAGTTGACAGAGATGACATCTGCGAGGTTGTGATTGCAGGAAACACCATCATGACCCACATGCTCCTTGCGATTGATCCCTCATACATGATCGAGGAGCCATATGTTCCGGTGGTCAGACGTTCGCTTACTGCTTCAGCCGGACGGGTGGGTCTGTCGATAAAGCCTGAAGGCAGTGTTTTCATCTTCCCTGCTGTCAGCGACTTCATCGGTGGGGATATTGTTGCTGATATTGTGGCATCAGGTATGGCAGAGAGTCCTGACATCTCCCTGCTGATAGATATCGGTACCAACTTTGAGGTGGTTCTTGGCAACAACGAGTGGATGTTTGCCTGTGCAGGGGCAGCAGGTCCGGCTCTTGAAGGGGGAGAGGTCCTTTTTGGGATGCGGGCAAATCCCGGAGCTATTGAGAAGGTCTCGATTGATCCAATAACTCTAGATCTCAAGTGCGAGACGATCAACGGGAAGAAACCGGTGGGCATCTGTGGTTCAGGACTTATTGATGTACTGGCAGAACTTTTGCGGTCCTGTGTTATTGACAGGACTGGGAGGATCAACACCACCATCAGCCATCCCCGCATACGCCAGGGTGAATACTTCCCTGAATTTGTGCTTGCCTGGAAGGATGAAACAGGTATCGGGAAAGATATCGTGGTGACAGAGAATGATATCAAGAACCTGATCATGAGCAAGGCCTCAACGCTTGCTGCATGTATTATCCTGATGAACCAGGCAGGAATAACCCGGGAGGATATCAAGAACCTTTATTTTGCAGGCGGGTTTGGGAACTACATCAACAAGGACAATGCGATTACAGTAGGGCTGATTCCCGAAGTGCCGGTGGATCGGATCATCAACCTTGGAAATGGTGCAGCAGAAGGGGCCAATATCGCTTTGATCAACAGGAAGATGAGAAAGTTTGTTGACGACATCGCATACCGGATAGGGTATGTCGAGCTCAATGCAGAGCCGACTTTCATGGATGAATATACAAAGGGGACATTCCTGCCCCACACCGATCTCACGCTCTTTCCCATGGTTGAGAAGAGTCTTGAGCTTTGTCGTCTCCGTGTAGAGGCTAAATAATGGCAGGTTTTTTGAAGTCTCCCTGCAGCATCGCATCAGGAGTTGGCTCCCTTCCCCATATAGATCCTACCCAGGCTGTTGATGATATTCTCAGGCTCTGTCCCTCAATGCCATACGCTCCGACCCTCCCCAACATCTCTCCCTTTGAAGCGATCATCTGGCATGACTCCGAGTTCTTACCTGGCAGGGTCGTTAATGGAAACAAGCTCTATGTTGATCGATCCATGGATTTCTCGCTTGAGATGGAGCAGGTGTACCTTGACTTCATGGAGCAGAATTTTGACCGGTATGCTGCTTCATCCGATTACGCGGCTGGTTACTTCGAGATGGCTAGCCGTGATCTCTCGAAGGTCTGGTGTGTAAAATGTCAAGTTACGGGTCCTGTTACATTCGGGCTGACCATCTCTGATCAGGATCGCCGTCCGCTTGCATATGATGCCCAGTACTTTGACATGCTCACCAAGATGCTGGCATTGCGGGCACGGTGGTATGAGATGCTGATGCAGAAGACCGGTGCCCGGCAGACATTGGTGGTTATTGACGAACCGTACCTCGCTGCCCTTGGATCGTCAGTGATGCAACTCACCCCCGAGATGGTTGGATCAGTCTTCGAGGATATCGGCTCTCTCATTGAAGGTGGCATCGGTGTTCACTGTTGTTCGAACACTGACTGGGGGCTCCTCATGTCCTTTAAACCTGCAGTCGTCTCGCTTGATGCATACGGTACTGCCAAGGAATTTCTTCTTTACCGCGACCAGATCAGATCGTATCTTGAAGCAGGAGGGATCATTGCCTGGGGAATTGTTCCTGCTGAACTTGACAAGTTCAACCTGGAAACGACTGAATCTCTCTGGCAACGGTACCTCTCTATAAGAAAAGAACTTGAACCGGTGGTCGGGAATACACTCTTTGATGCACAGGCTATTATCACCCCAAGCTGTGGTCTTCGCCTTGCTGATGTTCCAGGTGCCATCAGGATTATGGAAACTGTCGCCGAGATCTCGAAGCGTGCCCGGAGTCTATAACACATCCGGTTTCACACCTTTTTCTCTGGTCAGATAACCATCTTCAGAGGTGCCTCTTTACGTCCGGTTCCAAGGGCCGGAAATCCTTTCTTATCCGCACCCTGAGATCTTCTCAAGTTATGATAAGTCGTCTCCTCTTCATTGCAGTTCTTGTGTTCACCCTGATCACTCCGGTCCTGATTCAGGCTGCAGTTGATCCTCTCTCCCAGGCAGATGATGCCTATAATAACGGGGAGTACCAACGTGCGATCCGGTGGTATGATGAAGCCCTCTCTGCCAATCCAAACGATCAGGATGTTGTGATAGGGAGACTCAGATCTCTTGCAGCTCTCTCCAGGTGGGACGAGGTTGTGAACGGGGCTTCCCGGTTCAATCTCACTTCAGCAGATACCGGAGAGGTCTCTGTTCTTCGTGCTGAAGCAGCGGTTAAGACAGGAAATCCAAAAGAGGCACTGAATATCCTGGACAATACAATAGATCTGAACCGGACCGAGGAGGTGCGAATACGATCAGCCGCCCTTATCGCCCTTGATCGAAGTGAAGAAGCAGCTTCACTCATCAGAAATATGGAAAATGAAGGCCCTCTTGATCCCCGTCTTTCCCTCCTCATGGGAACCATTCTGATTGAAAAAGGAAATATTAGTGCATCTCTTCCTTACCTTGAAGAAGCTTATCTGGCTCTTCCAAATGATCCAGATGCTTCCACCTATCTTGGAGATGTTGCAACCTCTCTTGGAAAGTACGAAGAGGCTCTTGACTTTGCAAGTTCAGCAGCAGCCCTGAATCAGAGCGATCCGAGCGCCTGGGTGAATATTGCATACTTGAACAGCCGGCTTGGCAGATATGATGAAGCAATTGATGCCCTTGAACATCCTCTTGCTGTGACCCCAGATGATCCGCAGTTACTCAACGCAAAGGCGTATGCTCTGTATCTATCTGGACGCGGCAGTGAAGGCCGCACTCTTGCTGAAGAGGTGCTCAGACAACATCCGGGAAATCCGGGAGCCAAGGACACGCTGGGGTGTATCCTGCTCTCTGAAGGGAAAGTTCAGGAGGCAACCGAATACCTGGAACAGGCAGTAGAGTATCTCCCAAGGGATCCGGAAGTGCTCTCCCATCTTGCTGATGCGTATCATCAGCAGGGAATGGATAATAAGGCTGAAGATCTCTACCAACGCTCTCTCAGGATAGATGGGTCATCAGGTCGGGCATGGAAAGGGTACAGTGAGGTCCTCATTTCCCTTGAGCGGTTCCCGGAGGCGGCCTCCGCAATTGCTGAAGCATTCAAGTACTACCCGGGTGACTCAAAACTCATCGCCTGGGAAGAAAAGGCCGACAAAGTTCTCGTTGACTGGTATCTAAAAGAAGAGGCGGCAAACACCACAACAAGTCATGAATAATTAGCGCACAAAAATCTGCATCAGTTGGCTATCATCGGGTCAGGTGTCCCTTCGCTGAAGTCGTAGATCTCGGGTTTGAGAGTCTGCAGGTTTAGGATGACTGCCTGTGCTGGTGTCGGCTGGATATTCATCTGCTTCTGAAATGCGGTCTGGCTCTGCCAGGTTCCTGCATTGATTGCGAGCACTCCCCGGTACCGGGTGATCCCGGTGATGTGGACATGGCCACAGTGAACCACTTCTGGGATTGGATCAATGATGAGTCTATCGACAGTATCTGCTGCTATGGGGGTTCTTTTTCCATAACACGGAGCGAGGTGACGCCGCTTAAGCATCTCAGGGATCACATCATGAGCCTTCTCGTAACTGGCACCAGGTATCACACCGATGAGGTCATCAAATGATCTCCCATGGTACATGAGAATCCTGACCCCCTGAAGGTTGACAAGAGCGGGATTCTCGACCCAGATACAATTCGGTGGAAATGATCCAATGAACTTTTCAGGAATCACAGGTTGTGGCTCGGCTCCCCGTACCACATCGTGGTTCCCTGGTGCAAGTACTATCTTGAGATGTGACGGGAGCTGAGAGAGCATCTTTCCAAGCGCTTCGTATTGCCCGTAGATATTAGGTATTGTCAGCTCCTTGTCTTGTCCCGGGTAGATACCGATCCCATCCACCAGGTCTCCGGCTACCAGCAGGTACGAGATATCACTCTCTTTCAGCCAGTCAGAAAACCGTTTCCAGGCATCCTCAAGAAAGGTATCAGACCCGACGTGAATATCAGATATCAGTGCAGCATACCCGGGTTTATCACTCAGGTATGGTGAGTAGGTGAATGGGATATCAGGTCTGAAGAGTTGATCTGAGAACATGAGAGAACCCTCTGGTGAGAGGGTACCCCTGACCCCGATCACCTCGTCAGGCACGATCTTCTCTGCCTCTTCAAAGTCATCGCGGTCCTTGTTGAAGAGAACACTGATGAATCCGGTGGGATCCTCTATCTCTATCAGGCGATGTCCTTTTCCCGTGCTCCTGGCCTCGACCACCATCCCGGTGATGGCAAACTCTTCAGATTTGTACCGCGAATTCCTCTTCAATGCCTCGATTGGGATCGGGCTGCATCTTCCCCTGACCATCCCAGAGAGTCTGGTATACCGGTCATGAAAGTATGCGACATAATCCTCCACTCTTCCAGCCGGTCTGCAGGTGCCTTTTCTTCCTGCTATAACCTCAAGGGATGGATCTCCCAGAAACCGCACACCGTCTCTTGCCGGTTTAGTCCCTGGCAGGTGGCGGCCTGAAACTACCAGACAATCACGCGGGAGCGAAGAGATGATTCTTTCGATGAGACTGTCATCGTTTTGCTCCCTGATGTACCTGACCACATCGGGATGAACCTGAAGCCGGCAGTCCAGAAACCTCTCTACAATGGCGGATGAGTTAATAGGGCTCCCTCCGGGAATGTAGCAGTGAACTGGTCAGCT
Source organism: Methanospirillum sp. (assembly GCF_035560735.1). Taxonomy (GTDB): domain Archaea; phylum Halobacteriota; class Methanomicrobia; order Methanomicrobiales; family Methanospirillaceae; genus Methanospirillum. Next base: position 24,829 of record NZ_DATMYY010000082.1, on the reverse strand, counting down.
GAACAGAACCAGGCTTTGAAGACAGACTCACGGTACTATAGATGGGTTTTGAAATGGGATCAAGATTTTGAGACGCCGTTGTCCTGATGTTTTCCCATCCTGAAAGGTTACAGATGAACAGTGTCCGGCAGTTCAGTATTAATATTTCTCAGATGGAACCTACATACTTACACTATGGCAGCAAAGTCCGAAAAAAAGCCAATAAAAACTGTAATTTCAGATTTCTGGAAAAGTGAGGAGCAGATCCCATCTGCAGTCCGTGAAATCGCCTCTGTTCTGGTTACTGTTGGCATCATCGTAGCTATCCTCTTTCTGGGTTGTGGGACCTGGCCTGCCATTGTCACCATCGAATCAGAAAGTATGGTCCCCCATATGAATGTCGGCGATCTCGTTCTGGTGGTTGCTGCGGACCGGCTCGGGCCCCTTCAGAGCATGGCTGAAGGTAATGTTTCAGGGTACCAGAAATACAGCATGCCCGGTGATGTCATTATTTACCATCCGAACGGGAATACTGACCTTCATCCGATTATTCATCGTGCCCTTTATTGGGTTGAAGCCGGGCCGACAAATATCACATACCGTGAGATGAACAAGGCGAGCGGCCAGGTAGAGACGAAGCAGTACGTTGCTCCCCATGCCGGATATATCACAAAGGGAGATAATAACCCGGTTATTGATCAGACAGGATTTGGAGATAACTACCGGGGAACGGGTTCAGCCATCCAGCCGGTAAAGAAGGAGTGGATCGTTGGCAAGGCGGTTTATTCAGTACCGTATGTCGGATATCTGCCTCTGAATATCGGACCAGTCATAGTCATAGTAATCGCACTTATGATCCTTCAGGAACTCTATACCCGGCGCAAGAACTCCGGTTCCCAGAATAAGACCCAGACAAAGAAGAAGTAACGAGGATCATGAAACTACAGACACTCCTTTCAGACACGCTTGCTGGTCATCGGCTTACACCTGAAGAAGGTGCGTTTCTTCTGTCAGTGACCGGGAGGGATCTCTACCATCTTTTTGCTGCAGCGGATGAGATGCGGGAGAAGAAGGTAGGAAACACTGTCACTTTTGTGCGCAACCAGAATGTGCATATCACCAACATCTGTAAGAACCTCTGCGGGTTTTGTGGGTTTGGGAGAAAAAAGAGCGATTCTGATGCGTATCTATTCGGCAAGGATGAGGTTCAGGCACAGGTTCGCGAAGCGAAAGCACGTGGTGTCACCGAAATCTGTTTCCTGTCTGGTGTCCATCCCGATTTCAGACTTAAGAATTATCTCTCGTTTCTGGAATGGGCTCATGAGGTCTTTCCTGATGTTCATATTCATGCATACTCTCCTGATGAGGTTGACTGGATTGCAAGGAAAGACAACCTTACGCCTGCTGAAGTCATTACATCCCTCAAAGACGGTGGGCTTGGAAGTCTGCAGGGCACTGCAGCTGAAGTCCTGGTTGATGAAGTCAGGGATGTCATCTGCCCGGCTAAAGTGAGAACAGCGAGGTGGGAGGAGATCATCAGGGAGGCTCACAACCTCGGACTCACCAGTTCTGCAACGATTATGTATGGATCAACTGAGACTCCAGAGGAAAGGGCTGCACATCTTGACCTGATCCGGTGCATTCAGGATGACACAGGTGGTTTCTCTGAGATGGTACTCCTCTCCTACATTCATAGCAGAACCCCTCTTCATCAAAAAGGAACTATCCGGTTTGGTCCGACAGGAAGAGACGATCTGGTGACAACTGCGGTCTGCCGGTTATATCTGGATAACATTGATCACATTCAGGTGTCGTGGCCAAAAATCGGAATAAAAATGAGTCAGTTGGGTTTGCTTGCCGGAGCAGATGATCTATCAGGCACCATGTACATCGATGATGTTACCGGCGATGCCGGTGCAGATCTATCTGATATCTTTGAACCTGAAGAAATGGCGCACGTCTGTGCAGATATCGGACGGGAACTCAAAGAGCGTTCAACACTCTATAAGATCCTGAAATAACCTTACCCTCTTTTTACCTGCCTTACATCAGCCCCGGTCAGGTTAGCCCCTCGGAAGTCAGCGCGGGTTGTCTTGATATTGGTGAGCCGTGCTCCGGTGAGATTTGCATTGATAAGAACAGCTTCGCTCAGGTCCGTGTTGCTTAAGTTTGCCTTTACTAGGCTTGCTCCAGCAAAATTTGCCTTTCGAAGAATCGAGAACTCAAAATCGGCCTCATCAAGTCGTGCACCATTCAGGTTGATCCCTTCAAGGTTAAGACCGCTCAGTTGGGCACCACGGAGATCGGGTCTTTTGCGGGGGTTGAGTTCTTTCCATTTATTCCACACATCCACCCCTTCCTTGATAGCCTTCACCTGTTCTTCGTCAGCCATCTACACCAACCAGTAGAGATAATTTGACATTTCCGGGGTATAGCAGTTTTGTCATGTATCGTGAAGATTGTCAGTTTCAGCAACCATGATGAGTATATCATGATCTTCTTTCAGGTCGACCAAAAGTTTATCAGCTGGGTGTCCTGATCCTCTGAGTAATGACACGGCTTTTATTCTCGATTATGTTGATGCTTGGTATATTGCTGGTCGGCCTTCCGGCAGTTGTATCGGCTGCTGATCTGGTCCTTGAACCGATGCCTGATACTCTTCAGATAGCTCCTGAAGGTGCGGCATCACAGGATGACCAGTTCTTCTCTATTGCTGCACCGGTTATAAAATCAATGTCAAATGGCACAGTTCCTCTCGGAAGTCAGCAAATGAAAGTGAATAGTGCGTATTCTTCTATGAAGGGAATGAAAATAAGCCCTGAAAGGTTTGATGAGGCTAAAGCAACACTTGCATATCTGTATTACTCGGTGAAAGCAGGAGAAGCGTATGAGAATTATCATGATACGAAAAACTCTGTTGCCTCCACTACAACAGGTACCGAATTCTACGATCTTGCAAAGATCTACTACGAGACTGCTTTGATTTGGTGGAAACTCATTGCAGCCTCATATCCAAAGGTAACTATTTATAAACTTCCGGCAGTGGGTGATACTTTCCCTGATGATGATATCGGAATGGGAACTGTCCTTGAAGGTTTGCAATATCCGATCCTCATGGAACACAGAAAACCGGATCCCTCAAAACCATACCAGACAGACGAGATAAATACCACGATATCCCGATGGATTGAAGACAATATCGATAGTATCCCCCTGAATCAGTCTGACCGCAATGGTAAGTCGAAAGGGTATTATTTCATCATGGGAGACGATGTTTCAAGAGCCAAGTCCACCTACGTATCGCTCACTTCCAAAAATGTTCCCGCTGAGTTCTATGACACTGCAAATTACATCGATGCATTTCTCTACTACATCTCCCAGGCCAGGGAATACTACAACAACTACCTGACAGAGAGGACGAATATTGTATCAGCCACAGATGGCAGGGTTCCTTATGGCAAGTCAAAGAGTTATTATGAACAGGCCCAGGTTGCCCTAAACCTGTTCAGGGATAAGGTTGCAGGTGTAAACAGTACGACTACAATTCCCGAATTCCCCAAGTTTGATGAGGTCCCTCTCGGTCCACAACTTGATTCAGAAGGAACACTTCATGATTACTGGGGAGGAACATACTGGTCATAGGCGACCAGATACCAACATTTGTCATGAAAATGCTATGCATTTTCATAAGTTGGGCCTGATGGGAATCATCATGCCGTTTTTTTGCAACCAATAAGATATCCAGTCACCAGTATTGCTATACCATCCGGAATACAACTCTTTACTACCTTTTTATGAAGATCCTGATCGCTGTTCCTCCTACCGGCTATCATGACAAGGAGTTATCCCTGGTCATTGCGGTGTTTGATCATAACAAAGCAGAATATGAGTTCGCATCAAACCAGGCAGGATACGCGAAGGGGACCCTTGGGGGAAGGGTCTATGTCCCGCTGAGTTTTGAGGATGTAATTCTGCATAAGGAATCAGAGTATGACGCTATGGCAATACTTGGTGGCCACGGTGGTCAGGCCCACTTCTGGAACAGTAAGGATCTGCTCGAACTCGTCAAGATCTTCAGATTACACCGCAAAGTGTTAGGTGCCATCAGCACATCCCCGGTGGTGCTTGCCAGGGCAGGCATCCTGAAAAAGCGACCTGCAACTGTTATCAATGGTCCTCCCATCAGGGAGATGATGAAGGCTGATGTAAAGTTTGAGGATAAGCCGGTAGTATTTCTTGACCGGATAGTTACAGCCAGAAATCCCGATGACGGCAAACGGTTTGCAGAACTCATCATCGAATATATTCTTGGGAACCCTGAGTTCAACGGGCCACAGGTGGTCCCTGCCCCGAACAAGCTCGGGTTTGACATCTGATATCTGTTGGTTTCAGGTTATGGTGTGGCCGCGAGCTTTCCTGCACGCTCAAAACATCGTTCAGCGTCCCGGTCCTGCCCGTTCTTGGCAAGTGCTTTCCCTTTGGCATACCACGCAACAGATGAATCCGGTTTCTTATCGATGATCTGATCAAAGTACTGGATTGCACTTTTATACTCTCCGACATCAATGAGCAGATTTCCTAGTTTGTACATCGCATCGGTGTGTGAAGGATCACTCCGGATCGCTTCGAGGTAGCATCTGACCGCTTCTTCAAGGTTGTCTCCCCGTTCAAGGAGCTGTGCCATCTCATAGTATGCATGTGAATTGTTTTGATCTATCTCAACCACCCGCAGGAAACAGGTGGTAGCGTTCCGGTATGCACCAAGTTTCCTATATGCAACCCCTTTTGAGAACCAGGCATTGATGTGTCTTGGGATTATTTTGAGTGTCTGGTCAAGATATTGAATCGCCTCCTGATGTTTTCCCTCCTTGTATAATGCCTGATTTCCCATCACAAAGTATACATCTGCGATATTTTTACGGTATTTTGTACTACCAGGATCGCGTTCCATCGCGGTCTCGTATGCCTCGATTGCTTCATCATATTTATGGAGAATTTTGTACGCGTTTCCTGTAAGAAGCCATGCAGGGGCAAAGTCAGGGCGTTCCTTGATACATCGTTTGAAATATGATATTGCATGTTGGTAGGCGCCGATCTTCATGAGTGAGCGACCCATCCCATAGAGAATATCCGGGTCCTGGGGTCTGACCTTTATTGCATGATCATAAGCCTCAATAGACTCGTGATATTTTCTCAGGTCATAGAGATACCTGCCTTTCAGATCCCAGGGGTACGAGTAAGAGGAATCAAATTTTTTAGCCTTATCAAATAATTCAACAGCCTCGTCCCTCTTTCCCAGGGTCCAGAGTGCCATTCCCTTCTCGTGATATGCAGCAGGGTACTCAGGATGTAGTACCAGTGCCCTATTGGACAGTTCGATCGCTTCGAGGCATTTTAGGGCATCCTGTGTCTTTTTTGCGAGACCTCTGAGTGCTTTGGCCCTGTTGGTGATTGCCTCAACGTACTCAGGCTCTATCTCAAGTGCCCGGGTGAAACATTCATCAGCCCTGTCATAGCGTTCAAGCCCTAAAAATGCCTTACCCATCCCGTTCCAGCATCTCGAGTTTCCTCTGTCTAATTCAAGGCCACGGTTGAAGGTTTGGATGGCTGCCTCAAACTTCTCTTTGGCAAGTTGGTTCTCTCCTTTCTGACAGTAACCATCTGCCGGGGTGGCATCAGATCCTCCCAGCCAGTCTCTGATTCCCATAATTATGAGTGTGGCGATCCTGCACTTTTACATTATTCTACTGGGATAAAAACTTATATCTGGCAAAAACCGGTGACAAGTTCAGAAAAATTCTCCCTGTATTTTTATCACATCAGTACTGTCAGTCGCTTGTGCATATGCGTCGAGCGGCTCCTGATTCAACTCGATGAATCTGATCCCCCAGGATACTTTTCCAAGGATCTCCCGTGCCTGCTCCTCCTCGCCAAGTATGCACAGGCCAGCTGCCATCGCTTCAATTGAGGTTAGTTTAAAGGGTTTGCCAAAGTTCACCGGGTTTGCAGCGAGGAGAAATGGAAGAGCCCGCCTGAACCTCCAGTTACGTACGATACTGGTATCAAGCACTGCCCATGAACAATCAAGAGCGGTAATAGTCCGTGTTCGTTCTCTGTCTGCAGGGGATAGTGCCTGTTCTGCTGTAGGATCCAGGATGAGGCTGCTGCGGGGGACATGGGTTAAGCGAGAGAATATTTTGACCATTCCTGCCCGCTCCAGTTTCTTCATCGTGCATTTCTTCGGATCACAGGTGTTGTCCCGGTATGCAAGGAGCGGTATCATCTATCATGACTGCACGTGATATGAGATAATAATGTACCTTCTCTTCTGCCCCTGTATCAGGGAACCAGGTCTGCGGGCATCAGGAATTACCCATGAACGCGATATCCTGGCATTTGATCAGGCTCTCTCCCGGTGCAGGTCTTATGGAATTGATGTGCGATTCCTTCCCTGTCCCGAGATCCTGTACCTGGGAGCCGGCAGGAGCCCTGCCACATTCTCTGAGAGGCTTGATACACCCGATTACAGGCACCTTCTTGATCAGATGGAATGGGAGGTCAGATCCATGATTGCAGATCTCGGAGAACCCTACGCCATTGTCGGGGTCGATTCGTCACCCACATGTGGGGTGAATAAAAACTGGAGATCTCCGGCTGGCCGGGAAGCAGGGAGGGGTGTCTTCCTGGACCGGTTTCCGGAGATCCCTGCGTACGATGTTTATACTGTAGCAATGAGCAGGATTTACCTGGCAGGTCCGCTCTTCTCTGAAGCTGAACGCACCTGGAATATCAGACTTGCACAATATCTTCGGTCCAATGCATATGATGTGTATCTCCCCCAGGAGATCGGAGATTCATCGGCATCACGGGGAATGGATGCGCATCTAGAGATCTTTTCTCGGAATCTCTCGGCCCTTGAAACATCGGATATCGTTGTTGCAGTGATTGACGGAGCTGACGCAGACTCTGGAACATCCTGGGAGATGGGTTATGCCTTTGCGAAAGAAGTTCCTGTCATTGCTGTCAGGACCGATTTCAGGATAGTCGGTGCCACTGAGCACGTAAATCTCATGCTTGAGAGATCAGCAGTGGTAACCCATAACCTGGAAGAGCTGCGTGATGCTCTTCCCTGCCCTATACCGGTTTCCTGTTCATCTCCCGGTACAAAGGAGCAGGAGAGCTGATGCACCTGAAAGGATCCCTGCCCTCTCTCTGATGAGACTATTTTGTGATCTGTTAATCAGAAGAAACAGTACTCCGAGCGCAAAGAGGTACTCCGACGGTGTTGTCAGTTCACGTATAAAGCCCCAGCCAAAATAGTTCTCCATCTGATAAACAGGGAACGGCCCGAGCAAGGGGTAAAACCAGTTCACCGGTATCTTCCACATCTCATCCAGGATCTGATGGGTCAGGATACCAATTCCAAGGGCAAATATCAGAAACCTGTCCCTAAAGAGAGCAGCTGTGATCAAAAGGATTATTGTGAGTCCTATTAGTGAATGGGCGATTAGTCTCCCGTCTCCTATTGATGGGAAGATGATGTACCCAAGTGGTTTGTCAATAAGATCAGGGAGAACAGATCCCAGTATGCAGGCCGGGAGAATGTACCATGATTTAAACCGGTTTTGAAGGAGCAGTCCAGCTGCTGCTCCGAAAAAGAGATGGCAGGCTATCAGCATGATCAGTTATCAGACACTGCACGTCGTCTGATCTCCTCTGCAATTCTACGTGAACTCGTAAAAGGGGTTCCTGCGTATTCGCTGATTCTGATGATCTCGGTCTTCAGACCTCGTTCGCTCAGGGAGTCACGAAGACGGTTCTCCTGAAAGTGCTGGTTGAACCCGAGTGTGATGATGTCGGGTTTTATCTCTTCAATAGGCCTGAACATGTCATGCTGATCGCCAAGTACTGCTTTAAAGACCCCTTTCAGGGCGCCAACCATGATCACCCTCTGTTCTTCAGGAATAATCGGTCTGGGTTTATGTTTCACATTCTCGTCCCTGGCGACGATGACCCAGAGTTCAGTCCCGAGACGTGCTGACTCACTGAGGTACCAGAGATGCCCGGGGTGGAGAATGTCGAATGTTCCGGTTGCTACTACCCGACGGATACTACTCATCCGGTATTACCTCGAGATCAATACTAGTCCCGTCAGCGTGGAAACACCTCCAGTCATCCTGACCATAGGGGTGCCCGACGATGATATGGCAGGAACCGGTCCGTGAGAAGAATGCAATATCTGCTTCTGACGGTCGTATGGCTCCGCTTGGATGACTGTGTGCGCTCCCGATATATCCCACATTGAGTGGGATCATCTCAAACAGAACCGAAGCACTCGTTGATCCCCCAATAGTACCGGGGATAATATCCACGTTCCGGATCACACCATCTTCTGTGGACAGAAGTGCTGCAAACTCCCGGGGGTGTGATTCCTGCCCCATGATAAGTAGCAGGGAAAGGGTATCTGCTGAGATTCCTCTGATATTCATGAATTATCCATATACCTGAAGGAAAAGATGTTGGACTTCATCATTCATTGATTGATCCCCGGTTTCAGATCAGAATGGACCATCCTGTTCAAAGCTCCGTCCAAACTTTATCGCAAGTTCTGCCTTGTAGAGTTCACGTCCCAGATACCCGGCATGATCAAGGAGTGATATTGCGTCCTGCTTTAGAAGGGTATAGAATACATCCTGCCATCGTTTCCCTCTGACTGCCGATCCGTTCCTGACAGCGATGATCCATCCGTCCTCGATCCCTATCCTGAAATTTCCGCGCGGATCATACTGGATCTCATCGGGCATTTGTTCGGCTTCGACAATCCCGGAGTACTCCATAGGAGGTTCTCGTCTCCTTCGTTTCTCTTTGATGCAGAAGAGATCTACACCAAGATCCTTGGGATACGGGCGTTCACCGGTGAGGAGCATCATCTCGGTTGCCCTCCTCATCTCCATGATGGAACCCTGTGTTTTGTCGCTGTGTTCACTGCAGAAGATAACTGAAACATGGAGTTCATGGGCCATCGCTGCAAGAAGGGCATTAACCCCGATGGAATCGGCATCAATCAGTTCAGTGACATTTCCTGCTCCAAAAAAGAGAGGACAGCCGGGTTCTGAGAATCCGGTAAGGGACTTGGTAAGTCCCGATCCCGCGGGCTGCAAAAGGGGATCTGCGATGAGTCGGGTAATACCCAGATTTTTTGCTTCCTTTATTATCTCCCCGATCGTCCGTTCCTGGGGGACAATGACCACTGCTGCTTTGGCAGCTGCGATATCGGATCCCACTTCATTGATATTTCCATCATGGAGTGAGAGTATCAGATCAGCTCTCGGGAGTGCAGCCCTGATGAGTTCAGGATTTTGGGTGTCTGCAGCCAGGGGGCCAGGTAGATCAGAGATCCTGTCAAACACCCTCCTGACATCGTCCGCTGTTGCGTCAAACCCGAATCCGAGATCGACGATATCAGCCCCATCCTCAAAAAACCGGATTACCTTCTTCCTGATATCAGGATAACGGTGAGCATCCATTATCTCGGCCAGGACCTTCATCCGGGATCCTTTCCCAATTTTGACTCCCCGGATTGAGAAATCTCCTGCTGCCTCGGTTTCAAGTATTTTTACCCTGTCTGCAGCCTCTTTTTGTCGTAATGATGTAAGGAGATCATCTGCAGGAATCTCGCGGGAGAGTTCTATTGTGCTTATGACCCTGAGAATCAATGAGAGATCTGCTGCATGGCGTGGTCCACGGTAGATCGGAACACCAGTCTCCTCCTCGACCTGCTGAAAAGAGGCTGTGCACATACCTGACGTGATCACCATGTCATATGATCCATCAGCTAGCAGGGTTCTGAGATGGTGAGGTGTGAGAAATGATGCGAGTTCACCGGTTACTACAACCATAGCATCGTATCCTGCCGCCGCTTTCCTGACGACCTCTTCGGTGATCCTGCCGGTTGGGAGGAGTATCCGCATCATCCTTTCTTAATTACTGCAGGAGATAACCTATAGTAGTAGTGATGTTAACTGCTGATCTTCACGTCCATACATCCTGTTCCGGAGACGGTGAGAGCCGGGTTGAAGAGGTTCTTGCAGCAGCACGCGCAGCAGGTCTCGATGCCATTGCACTGACGGATCATGACACCATAGAAGGTTGCAGGATTGCAGCCTCAATAGCCTGTGATGTCCTGGTAATACCTGGTGTAGAAGTGACAACCAGGCAGGGTCATCTGCTTGCACTCGGAGTCAGTGGTGAGGTTCCTAAAGGTCTTGATGTCCTTGAAACAATCGCCCTGGTTCATAAGATGGGTGGGGTTGCAATCCTTCCGCATCCATTTCATCGGTACCGGCATGGGGTCGCCCTAAAAAAGAAAGAAGCCCTCAAGGCAGTAGATGCTATTGAGGTCTTCAACAGCCGGTATATCCTCGGTGGAGCAAACAGGAAAGCCGCTCGCTATGCCCGCAGACTCGGTAAACCTATGGTGGCTGGAAGCGATGCACATAATTGCAGGTATATTGGGTACGGCAGGACACTCATCGAGTCAGACCGCAGTATTGCTGGTATCCTTGAGGCCATCAGAAACGGAAATACAAAGCCCGGCGGCAGGAAGACTCCTGTCAGAACCTATACCAAACAGTCACTTCGGAATTCATGGCGGAAACTGAAAGGCAGAATAACCAGGTGAGGGTTGCCTTTCGGATTGGTTATCTTGGGACCTCATTTTTCGGTTCCCAGTTCCAGCCAAATAACCGGACCGTGGAAGGAGAGATCAGGCAGGCCTGTTTCAGGGCTAGCCTGTTTACAGATACCCGGGAAGGCAGGCTTGCATTCTCCGGCCGGACTGATCGTGGGGTTCATGCCCGGTGCCAGGTTATTGCATTCTCGACACCATATCCGGATCGTGCCAGGCGTGCACTCCCCGGCCAGCTTCCCCCTGATATCTGGGTTGATGCTTTCTGTGAGGTCCCTGATTCGTATTCCCCACGCCGGGATGTGATCAGTAGGACCTACCGGTTTTTCTTCCATGAGATGCCTGAAAACCCTGCCTTGATGATACAGGCTGCAGAGTTATTCCTCGGAAAGCACGACTACTCCTGCTTTGCACGTGTTGAACCAGGAAAAGATCCCATGAGGAGTATCACCACGATAAACGTACATGTTGAGGAAGATTGCTGCTGGATAGAAGTAACAGCCCCGAGTTATCTCTGGCACATGGTCCGGTGCATGGCTGCAGCCCTTACTCGTGTATCTTCAGGTCTGCTTTCACTTGAAGAACTTGAAGTGATGCTCACCGGTAGATGCAGCAACAAGATGAAACCCGCTCCACCGGATGGGCTCATTCTCTGGGAGATAACTGATCTGCTCCCATGGAAACTGGTCCCTCCGCTAAAACGAACATTCAAACTCCATGCTGATGCAGCAGCAGATCATCAGCTCATGGCCAAAGTCCATCGCATTCTCTCACCGGGTTATGAGTGATGCATCAGAAATGGCTTCAAGAAAAGTTGGGTTAAAGATCCCGCTCTACTTTTGCAATCATCGTCTTGATATCAAGCCAGATGATAAGTTCACTCTTGTCTTTGCCAGCGGTCTTGGTCTTCTTTCTGATAATTCCCAGAATATCGCGCTCGCAATTCTGTGAAGCATGGGCATCGGTGTCGATGTCCTCATCAGCATAGGTGGTGACAGCCAGAACATCGTCTACGAGGACTCCGATCATCTTCTCAGAGACAGCCTGATCCAGAACAATGATTCGTGACTTCTTCTTGTCCCCTGCCTCCTTTGTGATCTTCATCATATCTTTCAGGTCGATGATGGTTGTTATCACACCTCTGAGATCGATGATTCCCTTGATGAATGAAGGGGTGTTTGGCAGCGGTGTGATCTCGGTGGTGTTGATAACCTCCCTTGTATCGAAAAGATCAATGGCAAAGAGTTCATTCCCCAATATAAACTCTACAACCCGCATATTTCCTGTAGTATTTGTTCGCGTTCTAACCTGCTTCTTTACCTGCGGAATTCCAATGTTCTCCTGTTGAACCTCTTCTGAATCACTATCTACAAGAAATGTGCCCATATTTTCCCTCCATCAGATATACCGGGCTTCATGGTGTCAGGGCTTGCTGATACCCTTCTCCCCGTCTCTTAACTAACCTTATCTGGGTGTTGAATCATGAATCTTTCGTTTATTTATTTCTGCGATACCCGTGAATGACGCGATAGTGGTCCTTCTGATTCCACAAGCAGAAGTAAACATGTCCCGGTCAGGCGTGCAGTTATCCGGCATGGAAACGAATAATGATGGAAGATGATCGCCCCATCGCCCGAAATGGTTCTTAAACGCTGGTTTGGATACCCTTCATTCAGACCACAACAGGGCGAGATCATCAGAGAGGTGATCAAGGGACATGACGTGCTTGCGGTCATTGCTACAGGTGGGGGAAAATCGGTCTGTTACCAGATACCTGCTCTCATCAGAGAAGGTCTCTGTGTAGTCGTCTCACCGCTGATTGCCCTGATGAAGGATCAGGTTGATGGCCTGAAAGAGCTTGGCATCCCGGCGGCTTTCATGAACAGCACCCAGGATTCCAGGCAAAAGCGTGAGGTTGAGGATGCAATCAGGGCAGGGACTCTCCGGATTTTATATGTTTCTCCTGAGCGGCTGATACTACCGTCGTTTCTGAAATTTCTCGCCGAGGTTCATCCAAGCCTTGTGGCTGTTGATGAGGCACACTGTATTTCGCAGTGGGGGCATGAGTTCAGACCAGAGTACCGGCGGCTTGCCATTATCAAGGAGACGTTCCCTGATGTTCCTGTTATTGCACTCACGGCAACAGCAACTCCGTCGGTTAGGACAGATATCATCAATGAACTGAAACTATCAAACCCCGCTGTGTTTATCGGGAGTTTTAACCGGGCAAATATCTCGTACCTTATTGAAAAGAAAGAGTCTCCTGATGTTCGGGTTGTTTCATTTCTTAGGAAACATGCCGGGGAGTCAGGGATCATATACTGTTTTTCCAAGCGGCAGGTTGAGGACCTGACTGCTACCCTGCGTAAGAATGGGTTTGCTGCATCTGCATACCATGCTGATATCCCTCCTGTAGAACGCCATGCTGTTCAGGACCGGTTCCTTCGTGATGAGACCAGGATCATCGTTGCTACGATTGCGTTTGGGATGGGTATCAACAAGCCTGATGTCAGGTTTGTCATCCACTATGATCTCCCCAAGAATCTGGAGCACTATTACCAGGAGACAGGTCGGGCAGGGAGGGATGGGGATCCTGCAGAATGCCTCCTCCTCTACAGTAGGGCAGATTACCGGAAGATATCGTTCCTGATTGATAAGATGGGCGACGGGGTTGAGAAACAGGTTGCGATCAGGAAACTCCACGACATGATAGGATACTGTGAAACCCGGGCTTGTCGGCGTGCGGTTATCCTGACTTATTTTGGTGAGGGGTACAATGAGCCGAACTGCGGGGGTTGTGACAACTGTGCCTCAGGCAGAAAAACCATAGACGGGAAACAGGTTCTACAGACCATCGCGACCTGTGTCGATGAGCTGGAGGGTGGTTTTGGGGTTTCTTACCTCGGGGATATCCTGTCAGGTACAGCAGATGAGAAGGTCATAGGGAATGGGCATGAGAAGATCCCCTGTTTTGGCATTGGTAAACCCCACCGCAAAAGGCAATGGCTCTTTTGGATCCGCGAACTGATCTACTGCGGATATCTCACGTCATCTGGCACGAAATACCCGGTTGTCAGGTCAAATGACCGAACCCGGGATGCCCTTTCTGGAAAGATCCCGGTGATGATCGGAGAGCCTGATTTCCAGGCAGTACTTGCACCCGGAGCAGTTGCAGAAGAGACTCCGGTTTACAGTGCAAATCTTTTTGAGATCCTTCGCGATATCAGGAAAAATATTGCTGATGAAGAGGATGTCCCGCCATTTCAGATCTTTCCAAACAGAACTCTCAAGGAGATGGCGACCCGCCTTCCCAGAACGAGGGAAGAACTGCTTACCGTGTACGGGGTTGGTGAACACAAGGTTTCACGGTATGGAAAGCAGTTTCTTGAGGCGATCTGTGCCTATGCAGATCATCGCCAGACCATAGTGATGAAGGCTCACAAGGCCAGATTATGACCAGTCCATGTACCGGCTGTGGAAAATGCTGCATGAACATGCGGCAATACATCCATATCGGGAGCCAGTCTTCTGACGGTAAGTTTTCCTGTGAATGCACGCTTACCAAAGAAAAGTTCCAGGCCAGGGTTTCCAACAAGGATAGTTCCCGGATGTTTGATCGAACCTTCCGGTTCAGGTACCCGAAAGCGTGCCCATTCCTGGTGCAGGGTGAAGGGGATGCTTTTTCCTGCCTGATTTATTCTGACAGGCCAGGTCACTGCAGATCGTTTTTCTGCTCCCATTGTAAAGAAGAAAACAAGGAAAACTGATAAACCAGTTCCCGGTTTTACCTCATCAGGCCGGTTTCGCTTCAATGGTTCCTGGGATGATCCGGTTCATCAGCCATTCCGGAACCTGTCTACTTGTCCTGAGCACTATTCTGAACATATCCCTGTCTTTCTGTACACCGGTCCATGTTACATTTACCTGATATCCTGTGTCAAAGACAGGAGATCCAAAGACCCGTATTGAGAAGACCCTCGGTCCTATCTGCCTGGTCTCATTCATCTCCATCTCCTCGCGGTGATCGCCGATCTTAAGTGCTATCCTGTCCCCGGTCTGCATGGCAAGGATATCAAGGCTGCCTACATGCACCCGTTCACTGTCAGGGAGTGATGCCTGGTACGTCGTTGTATAAGGATATGGTGTATCTTGAGCTGCCAGCTGATCAGGAGTTATCTGCATGGTCAGAACTGCCGCTCCCACTATTCCGGCAATCACGATGATCAGAACCAGAACCCGTATCAGAGTTATGTGGTTACTCTTTCTCATCTCCAGGTCTCTCCATTTTGTTGGCCCTCCAGAGCTTGGTCCCTCAGGGTCAGGTCTGTCTGTCATGCAGTTCCCTATCCGGTATTAGGATATCCCCCTGTATCAGCGTGCCGGCCTTTTGCGGTACTCTGATCAAACTATCATTATTTATCATGAAAGACAAACGGCTAGTGAGACTCATGCCAACGGTTCCTGACACCGAATATATCCATAAATGCACCTCGGCATGTGCCGGATGCAGTTCTGATCTGATCCTCAGGCATGTCCTGAAGGCTGCAGGTCCAGATACCGTACTGGTGGTTCCGGCCTGTTGCACCTCGGTGCTGCAGGGTGTGTATCCGAATACGTCATTTGGTATCCCTGTTTACAATGTCGCGTTTGCCTCTGCAGCAGCAGTTGCTTCAGGAATGGCAGCAGCATTTGAAGAGCTGGGAAAGAAGACGAATGTTATTGCCTACGCAGGTGATGGAGGAACGGTTGATATCGGGATACAGGCACTCTCCGGTGCCCTTGAACGGGGAACCAACTTCCTGTACATCTGTTATGATAATGAAGCGTACGGGAACACCGGGATGCAGCGATCAGGTTCAACTCCGCTTGGTGCCAGGACGACAACAACACCAGGTGGCAAGCCACACCCCAAAAAAGATCTTGACCGGATTATTGCAGCCCACAATCTCCCATACATGGCAACCAGCTGCAGTGCCTACCCGCAGGATCTTGTAAAGAAGGTTGAGAAGGCACTCTCTATCAACGGGCCGAAGTTTATGCATGTGCTAGCTCCCTGTCCTCCAGGCTGGCGGTATGATGCTGCTAAAACGATAGAAGTAGGAAAACTTGCAGTCAGAAGCGGTATCTGGGCTATGTATGAGCGTGAGTATGACACTCTCACCCTCTCGGGTCAGACCAAAGCCGCGATGATGAAGCCGGCACCGCTCGAAGATTACCTTAAGATGCAGGGTAGGTTCTCTGGACTTAAACCAGAACAGATCACCGAGATTCGCCAGTCCATGGAGCGAAATCTTCGGCTGCTTAAACTGGAGGCAGAAGGAACATGCTGACCATATCAACCGGAAACAACGCGGTTGCTGCGGCAGTCCGGGAGGCCGGGACCGCTGTTGTTGCTGCCTATCCCATCACCCCGCAGACCGAGATTGTCGAGCAGATTGCGAACTTTGTAACCAAGGGAAGCATGAAGGCCAGTTACATCCCGGTCGAGAGTGAACACTCGGCGATGGCTGCATGTATCGGTGCCAGCATCACGGGAGTCAGGACTTTTACTGCCACCAGTTCTCACGGCCTTTTGTACATGCACGAGATGGTGAACTGGGCGGCCGGAGCACGACTTCCTATAGTGATGGCAAATGTGAACAGAGCTGTCGGACCGGGCTGGAATGTCTGGGCTGAGCATACCGATTCACTACAGGCACGAGACACCGGCTGGCTTCAGGTATATGTGGCAACCGTACAGGAAGCCTATGATGCAACCCTGATGGCATTTCGGATCGCCGAAGATCGGCGTGTATATCTGCCGGTGATGGTGAACCTGGATGGGTTTGCTCTTTCCCATATCACCCAGCAGCTTGAGGAAGTCAAGGTAGGGGACTTCATACCGCCGCTGGTCCTTGATCACAGGATCGATACCGAGAATCCGGGAGGGTACGGATGTATGACATCGTCGGTAGACTATGTCAGGATCCGTTCAGATATTGAACGCTCCATGCGGGACTCTGTTGAGGTGATCAAGGAAACAGAAGCCGATTTTGCAAAGCGGTTTGGCAGGAAGTACTCCTGGACAGATGATTACCGATGCGAGGATGCAGAAGTTCTGATCCTCTCGATGGGAACGCTTGGAAAAGAGGCCGAGGTTGCTATTGATATCCTCAGGAACGAAGGGATCAAGGCCGGCTCGATGCGGGTGAGATGGATGCGTCCATTCCCTGAACTCGATCTCCGGGATCGCGAACTTGTGGTCATTGATCGAAATTACTCATTCGGCTTTGGCGGTATCCTTGCCGGATCAATAAAGGCGAAGACCGGGAAGGACTGCTACAATGTTATAGCAGGTCTTGGAGGACAGGAGGTAACCTACAATGATATCGCCTCCTTTGTCAGGAACAGGAAGATAGGCACTGAAGAATGGTTTGGGGTGAAGATCTGATGTATGAGATTAGACTTCACTCCCGGGGAGGTCAGGGTGGTGTAACTGCAGCTAAGCTGATGGCACTTGCAGCATTCCGTGATGGCAAGTATGCAACAGCTGCCCCGTTTTATGGTGCAGAGCGTCGTGGTGCCCCAATCGTATCGTTCATCAGGATTGACGATAAACCGATCAAGATCTACTCGCAGATACACCAGCCGGATCTTGTCGTGGTGCTAGATGCTTCGATTATTGATCTGGTAAATGTCTTTGATGGCCTCAAGCCTGATGGAAAAGTTTTGATCAATGCGCCAGAAGTTCCAAAGGCAGCTGCAGAATACAAGACATACTCTGTGGACCTGACCGGTATAGCCCTGAAGACTGATCTTGTAGTTGCCGGAAGTCCAATCCTGAATACTCCGGTAATCGGAGCACTTGCAAAAATGGGTCTCTTCTCACGTGAGTCCGCACGTGCAGCAATATCAGAGATGTTTGCAGATGAACGAAACCTGAAAGCCGCCATGATGGCATACGAGGAGCTGGTGGTATGAGAGAGAGACTCGCAATTTCCCGTCCGGTTGAAGGGGCCTGCGGGAAAACAGGAACCTGGCGTGTATTCCGTCCGGTTGTTGACAGGGACAGGTGTAATGCCTGTGGTATGTGTGCAATGTACTGTCCTGATGGCGTTATCGACAATGACTATCAGATCGATCTTGTCTTCTGCAAAGGCTGCGGTATTTGCGCGAATGAGTGCCCGAAGAAAGCGATCACCATGGTCAGAGAAGGAGAATAATCGAACTCTTTCTCATCCTTTTTCTTCGATTGTAATATCTCCCGGTATGCTGTAATTTTATCAGATCTGGCTCTTTCTGAACTGTTATATGCTGGTGCGAAACAATTCTTAAACTGCACCAAACTATTATCCCCAAACCTGAACCACATGGTAGTATGGTCCGGTACTCAATAACGATGGAGGATGATCTGACCAAGCGGATCGACCAGGAGTGTAATGCCAGACAGTTATCACGGTCTGACTGGATCACTGAAGCCTGCACCCGCCAGCTCAAACGCCTCTCTGGGTTTGGGATATATCCTTGTGGCCAGTCCGGCCCGCTCATCGATGACTCGCCTGCACCGGTCAGGCACAATATGCAGAATTACGAAGAGACGTACCGGAACTTCAAGATAGAAGTGCCCGAATACTTCAACTTCGGATTCGATGTCATCGATGCCTGGGCAAAGAAGGATCGCAACAAGCTTGCGATGGTCTGGACAAACCAGCAGGGAGCAGAACACTTTTACACCTTCCGTGACATTTCCCGGAGATCAAACCAGATAGTCAATATGCTGATCAAGTACAAGATTGGCAAAGGCGACAAGGTCCTGATCATGCTTCCGAGGGTTCCCGAATGGTGGTTCATGACAATCGCCCTGATCAAAGTTGGTGCGATTTACATTCCTGCCCCTACGATGCTGACCCAGAAGGATATCGAGTACAGAATTAACGCTGCTGATGTCAAGATGGTCATCACCTCTGAAGAGAATGCCGATAAGGTTGAGGCAGCTGCTCCCCACTGCCCCTCACTAGAGGTGAAGATGATCAATGATACACAACGGCCGGGTTGGATCTCATATCTGACCGAGCTTGATTATCCTGCACCGGTCTCCTCCAGAATTGTGAATCTGAAGGGACTACTGAAAACAAGATCATCAGACCCGATGGTGATGTTCTTCTCATCAGGGACAACCGGAGAGCCGAAGATGGTTGTGCATACCCATGACTATCCGCTCGGGCATATTGTGACCGCCAGGTTCTGGCATGACCTTCGAAGCAACGATCTGCACTTCACGGTTTCAGATACCGGATGGGCAAAGTCTGCATGGGGAAAACTCTTTGGCCAGTGGATCGAGGGTTCTGCCATATTTGTGTATGATTACCGAAGTAAGTTCAATGCAACCGAACTACTCCCGTTGATCGAGAGATATGGGATTACCACCTTTTGTGCACCACCGACGATCTACCGGATGCTGGTTATGGCTGACCTTCGCAAGTATGATTTCTCAGAACTTCGTCACTGTGTCAGTGCCGGCGAGATGATAAATCCGGAGGTTATCAAGGCATGGAAGGATATGACCGGCCTTGAGGTTTACGAAGGATACGGCCAGACCGAACTTGTTCTCTGTGTCGGGACATTCCCTTGCATGCAGCCAAAGTATGGTTCCATGGGCAAACCCTCTCCGGGCTGGCATATCGAACTGCATGATGAGGATGACAAGCCGGTCAAACCCGGTGAAGAGGGTTCAATCGCGATTAGTGTCAATCCAAAACCTGTTGGTATGTTCCTTGAGTATCACGACAACGATGAAGCCAACAGGAATGCCTTCAGGAATGGGTTTTACTATTCTGGCGACCGTGCGATGATGGATGAGGACGGGTATTTCTGGTTTGTTGGTCGTGATGATGATGTTATCAAGGCGTCCGGATACCGTATCGGTCCTTTCGAGGTTGAAAACTCACTTATAGAGCACCCGGCAGTGGGAGAGACGGCAGTAGTCGGCTCACCTGATATCATCCGTGGATTTGTAGTCAAGGCGTTTGTTGTTCTGAAAGAGGGCTACAAACCTTCAGAACAACTGGCACGAGAGATCCAGGATTATGTCAAAGAAGTAACTGCACCGTATAAATACCCGAGAAAGATCGAGTTTGTCACCGAACTCCCGAAGACCATTTCAGGCAAGATCAAGCGGAAAGATCTCCGTGAACTTGAGATGAAGCGGTTTGAAGAGGAGCAGAGGGACGGTAAGCATCGGTAATCCTTTCCTTTTTGCGCGTTCCGGCAATTTTAAAGGATTGATTTGTTGCTAGTCATTTTCCGGATTGATTCAGTTCACCAGCACAGGAAAACATCTTTGTTATGAGCCTCAGGAGAGTACTATGAGATCGGTCTCTCTTTCGCAGCAGGGTTATTGCTGGGCCCTGCCAGCATTTGTGGTGGTTGTGGTCTGTTGCTTCCTTCCCATCCCGGTCAGTGCTGAAGACGGCTATTCGGGCGGTGCACCATTGGGCGCTCCAAACTGGATTTTAGAACGGATGGATACCAGTATCATGCCTGACTACTATCTTCCACCGAACACAACTAGCGATCAGGTCCGGATTCCAACATACAGTTCGTATATCAGCAGTGGTAACAAACTCCTGACATCAGGCTCTTATGCAGATGCAAAAAGTGCATTTGAGAATGCTATACAGAAAAAACCTGAATCATTTGACGCCTGGGTTGGCCGGGGTCTTGCACTTGAAGGGCTCAACCGGTCCCTTACCTCGATTGAATCGTATGAAAAGGCAATCAGTTATGCACCAGATGATGGAAGTTCATGGGTTGCCCATGCAGGAAAAGGAAGAGTGCTTCTAGAACTTAACAAATATCAGGAGGCTGCTGATTCACTTGAGACAGCAATTAATGAGTATACCAGATCAGGATCGAGCAATATGGATGATCTGGTTTCAATATACAACCATCTTGCAGAAGCAAAGAGCAGGCTTGGTCTCAAGGATGAGGCTGATGCAGCTAAGAAAAAGGCGACAAGCCTGAAATCAGGCACAGGCCCGATATTTGGAAATAAAAGTTCCCTATAGACCATCAAGATCTTAAGGATCTGTTATACTTTTTTTACCATGCAGACAGATTCTGCACCATGGTAATCAGAATACGATCTGCTGCTCTGGTTTTTGTAATTACACTGGTTCTTGCTGGTATCGCTAGTGGGTCTTCCCTGCAGTCTTCCATTACCCTTGAGCGTGGCATGTGCTTTGGAGCCTGCCCGGTCTACTTTGTAACCCTGTTTGAGAACGGTACTGTCTTTTATCATGGTGAAAAATTTGTGAAAGAGATCGGTAATCAGACCGGCACCCTGAACAGATCCAGTTTTGCAGATCTTCTTCATGCATGCAATGAGATGGGTTTTTTCCAGATGAATGATGAGTATGTGAATCTGGATATGACTGATATGCCACGTGCAGTTATCACGGTTCAGAATGGAACAATATCCAAACACATTGAACATTATCACGGTGACACTCATGCACCTGCAAACCTGACTGCTCTTGAGAACCTCATTGATGAGGTTGTTCAGATCACCAGGTGGACTGGAACTGGTTTAGAAATGCATGAGGAGATATGAGATACCAATCCTGATTACTGGGCAGATTTAATTGGAGCAAGTGAAATGGTGCTAAAAGAACGATATAATACGGTAAAGAATCGGGTACACGTGATACTTGATGAACCGAGTCCGGGAGATCGGGTAGCCTTCAATATTCAATGGTTCCTTGCTCTGGTGGTTCTTCTCAATGCAGTGGTAATCGTTCTAATCACCGTCCCTTCCATTGACAAGCAATACAGAATTCTGTTTGGCCCGGTGATGAACTTCTGCCTCTTCATCTTCACCATTGAATATCTGCTCAGAATCTGGTCTTGTACATCGTCTGCAAATCTTAAAGGGATCGTAGGTGACCGCTTCAGATATGCTATGCACCTGTACCTGCTCATCGATCTCATCTCAATTCTTCCCGTCTTTTTTCCATTCATATTCAACAGGCACCTGACAATACTCCGGACCTTCAGGTTGCTTTCAATATTCAAACTTGGTAGGTACTCCCGGTATTCGCAGTCACTTGCTCAACTGAAACGGGTACTTTTTAGAAAGAGGGAGATCTTTGCCATCATGGTCTTCATCCTGATCTTTGTGGTTCTCTTCTCGTCAACAATACTTTATCTGATTGAAAACCCTGTTCAGCCTGACAAATTTTCTAGTATTCCCGCGGCTATGTGGTGGTCGGCGATGACGGTTACAACAGTCGGGTACGGGGATATCTATCCGGTTACTACGCTCGGGAAGATCATTGGATCCTTTTTTACTTTTCTCGGTGTGCTTGTGCTTGCTCTCCCGTCTGCCATTCTTGCCACCGGGTTTATCGAAGAAAAGAATAGAATCTCTGATCCGGTTATGGTACAGCGGGCTTCAGCAGCCTGTCTGATCAGACATTTTACATCGTTGCGTGATCAAGGGAAGATTTCTGATCAGGAGTATGAAGAGTTTACATCAATGGTTTATTGTTTACGTTCCGGAGATGAATGACCTTTGGAGATGAACTATCAGCAGGAGGGGTGTTATTCAATCACCCGAAAAAGAATGGTTTAGTTTGTTCCTCTGAAAATCTCACATGATCCCCGTTTTATGTCTGGCCGGTTTCAGACTTCTTGAGAACCCGGGCTCTGGATCTCAACGATAGTTTAAGATACTGCAATCAGGGTAGTGACTAACTATCCATCTGTTCTTCTTCTTTATTCTCCTCTGCCTGGAACGGAGCATCAATTTTACTGAGTATCGGGTCAGGCTGTACAGGAGGTTCGTCTGGGTACAGCGATCTGGTTGTATTGATCCTGTTCATGGCCTGTTCTTCTTCCATGGATACTGCAGCATCTACTCTCTTTGTCTCCTTGGCATCACCTTTGAATGCATCAAATGGCATAATGCCCATTAACAGGATTATCAAAAAAAAGAGAAATATTGTCACAATGATACCCAGAATGATGGGGGCAGCCGGATTGCTCCATACTGATGCAGGCATTTCTGCCCTGATGGCTGCGTCAGGTCTTTTTTCAGGACGTGAACTCATAAAGTTATACTCCTCTCTCCCCGGATTTCCTGACAAATAGCATGAGTCCCAGAGCGATTATCTGAATCGTCATTGCGAACAGGAATGCAGAATCGAATGCTATCGTAAGGTCTGCCGGTTTTAAAGTATGAGCTGCCATCTCTGCCATTTTTGGACCGAGTGTTGCAGTTGCCACAAGCAGAGTGACGGTAACTCCGAGGGTAGAACCAAGGTTGGTCATCATCCTGAGAAGACCGGATGTCATTCCCCGTTCAGACTCGGCTGATTCTCCCATTATCGCACTATTAAGCGGAGCAAAGGCGATTCCTGCTCCGGCTCCGAGAATAAACAGATAGAATGCTACTTCACCGGTATGGCTTGAGACAGATATGGTTGACAAAAAGAAGAGGGCAAGGATCATGATGATGAATCCAATTATAATTGGCTTCTTTGTTCCGATGACATCTGATATTTTTCCTGCTATCGGGGCGGTCAAAATATTGCCAACCGGAAGTGAAAGCAGAAGGGCTCCTGATGTTCCCGTGGGTAGTTCTTTTACAATCTCAAGATAGAAGGGCATGAGAAACATAACCCCTGCAAGTCCCATCTGCAGGATGAGAATGTTGATGTTCTGAACTGTGTACGAACGGTTTTTAAAGACTGAAAGAATGATAAGCGGCTCTAGTGCCCTCTTTTCACGGATGTACAGGAGAGTCCATGAGACAATTGAAAGAACCAGGGCTTCAATACCAGTCCCGATATCCTGTGTCTGAATCTGGTTCAGTCCAATGATGAGGGATCCAAGGGCGATGAATATTAAAATAACTCCCGGAGTATCGAGTCGTGAAGAAGGGGATACTGCCGTACGGGCTGGTATAACGGAGATACCAAGAAGAATAGCAAGAATTCCAACCGGAATATTCACATAAAAGATGTACTGCCAGGAGAATGCACTGGTGAGAAACCCCCCGATCACCGGGCCGAGAGCTACACCAAGCATGGTAAACATTGCAACGAGACCGAGTGCCTGTCCCCTTACCTTCTCACCCAGGTATGAGGTCACCATCACTGAACCGAGGGCAGCAATGATAGCACCGCCCACAGCCTGGATCATCCTGAAGAGGATCAGAAGATCCACACTGGTTGCAACTCCGCAAAGGGCGGATCCTATTGTAAATATCACGAATCCGGCTACAAAGACCTTTTTATATCCTTTAATATCTCCGATCTTTGCCGCCGCCAGAAGCAGACTTACAAGAATTATCAGATATGCATTCAATACCCAGGATGCAAGCACCGTTGATACATTGAACGCTTTTGCTATACTTGGAAGTGCGATGTTCACAATGGTTGCATCAAGGCCGGCCATGAATGATCCCAGTGAGATCACCAGTACGATCAGGAGTTCTTTCCCGGTCATATGGGATGAGGGGTCTGATTCTGACATAGTAGTAGTGATCCTTTCTGCAAAGTTGATAAAGGATAGGGGTAAGGACATTTCCTGAAATCCATTTGAATGGATTACATCCTATTGAGACTGAATTCGTTATTTCGGATCTCGAAAGTTATTTCTCTTCCTGTTATGTAGATCCCTCTTCATGGGTATGAGAGAGGAACTTTTCACTCACTGGATAGAGGCACTTGGCAATGTTTCATTCCCGGTTACTTCAAAAGAATCAGTATACTCCGGACTTCCCAAAGGTGCTGCTGGCAATATGACTGTTGGAGGGTTGGTTGTATGCAATGTTGGAGAACTATTTGAAAAGTTCCTTAAGCCTTCTGACTTCCCAATAAACTCAGCAGAAGACCTGGTTCGTCTGATATTTGATCGCGCAGGTATATGAGGAAGGGCTAGCAATCCATTACCCGCCGGCGATTTAGATTCTTTCCAAGGGATCTCTATGTGGATGGGTACCAACGAAAACTGGCATTTAGAATCCGGATTTTAAGGCTTTATTTATGAAATAAGGCCTGGATCTGATCATTGATATTCACGGGTATTCTCCTCTCAACAAAACCCAGTTATATCGTATATTTTAGCAAAATACCTCTAGTTTTCATTTTAGTATCGCCCCTCTATCACTACATATTTGAT
>NZ_DATMYY010000081.1:0-22206 GCF_035560735.1 Methanospirillum sp. | reverse complement strand
ATCACAGTTATTATTACTTGGGCAGTAATGCTCCCCTTTGCTCATCAGCCAAACAATAATGCAGCCATATTTTATCTGTATTCCCTGATTGCTGGGAATATGATTGCCTTACTTGCCCTATGCATTGGCGGTCTTCTGACTCTTCTTTCTGCAGTTGTCATTAGATTCCAAAAAGGGATTATTCCTTTTTTTGTGCTAATAATCCTGCTTACTCTTTTCAGTTCTTTTGTAATTACGGCATGGGAAATCCAGTCTGCTAAAAGTTTTGGAGCACCGCTTCCCTTATGCCAGGCAATTAATAATCTCCCAGGTAAGGATATGAGCATCCTCTGGGATACTTCATCAGAGACTGATGGATGGGATCAGATGGTGTACTTCACCCTCAAGTTCTGGATAGGAGACAGGGTAACAGAACTGGATCAAAAAACCCAACCTACTGGAAATGCATGGCTGGTCACGAAGGCAAAAAAAGGAGAGCCGGTATTAATATCCGGGGACTATCGCGTTATTCCGTATCAGGTCCAGGGAGTCACTTCCCAAGTACCCTCTTCCTGATTTCAGCAGCAACAAAATTCAGGATAACTTCTTGAGCAAGTGCCCCATCGACGATCACAAACCGCCCTGGCTCTGCCCTGGCACGGCTCAGGAAATTATTTTGAACTTGAGTTAGTACTTCCGCATTCTCAAAATGCTCTGTATATCCTCTCTTTTGTGTCCTGATAAGAGCGGTCTCCACAGGCAACACGAGAAGGAACGTGAGATCTGGAATGATCGTCCAACCATTATGCACAGATAAAAGCCACCCGGCAGGATCGGAAAGGCAACCCGAAAGTGAGACTTCCTGGTAGGCAAATCTGCTGTCAATATACCGGTCGGAAATGACAAGTCTTCCTTCTGAAAGAGCTGGACGTACTACTTCACGGAGGTGGGCTGCATGATCAGCTACAAAGAGGAGGGCCTCTGCAATCGGATCTGCCTGTTCTGCAATTGCACGCCTTACCTGATCACCAATCCACGTAGCACCAGGTTCACGAGTCATCACCGGAAAAAGATCGCTCAGACTGACGGCGAGTGCCTCATGAAGGCTGCTTTTTCCACATCCATCTATTCCTTCTAGTGTAATCAGCACAGGCATCCATCCTGTATCATGGTAAGCGGGATAGCCCCGCTATGAAGAGCAGTCGCAATGATAGCACCATCAAACCCACAACCAGCAAGAAGGGTAAGATCCTCCATACCTGCAACACCGCCCCCCCAGAAAAGACGGCCCCGATATACAGCTCGGAAACGTTCAAGGGCCAGGCGATCGAGCCCATGCCTGGTTCCCACACCCCCGATATCAAGAAGGATACACCCGTCAAATGACCAGGATTTAGCAGCTATTAGAATCTGAACAGGATCTTGCCCACCAGGAACAACAAGCCCCTCTTTCATATCTACCGAGAGAAATCCTCCTCTGAATGCTGATAGATCTAATCCTGCAGTCTCGGTCCCAATGATGTTTTTCACTCCAGGACAGTTCAGCATATCGTCAGGAGATCGGCACCCCCGATCAAGATAGAGGGAATCTACCAGTCTTGCCAGATCTGGTATAAGAAGATCATGGTTCCCGGTGTTAGTGATCCGATCAAGGTCAGCGATGTACAGATACCGCGGTCTAATATCCTGCAGATATCGTATCGGTTCGGCAGTTGAGGCAAGAGGGGTCTGAACGGGCCTGTACTCGTCCCGTCTGCCACTCTTTCCATGGACGATATTGCCACTTTTCAAGTCTGCTGCAAGGATTAGGTCCATATCAAACGTAATCACTATTTAGATACCAGTTGCATAAAATGTATGCAGTTATTAGTCAGCCCGGCCAGCATAGAAGAAGCCAAAATGGCCCTTGCTGCCGATATTGTTGACGTAAAACGCCCTGAGGAGGGATCGCTCGGCGCTTCTTTTCCCTGGATAATCCGGGCAATCAAGGACCTCACCCATAAACCGGTCAGTGCAGCAATCGGCGATTTTGATTATAAACCTGGAGGAGCTGCGCTTACTGCTCTTGGTGCTGCTGCTGCAGGTGCTGATTACATTAAGATAGGCCTGATGTTTGACGGGAAAGAAGAAGCCCGCGAATTGATAAAAGCAGTTGTCAGAGCAGTGAAAGATACCTATCCCGAGAAAACTGTTGTTATTGCTGCATACTCAGACTGGAAACGTCTTGAGACTCTTTCTCCATTCGACCTGGTTCCAATCGCAGCAGATGCAGGAGCAGATGTTTCCATGGTTGATACCGGGATTAAGGATGGGAAATCAACCTTTGAATTCATGAATGAAGCAGACCTGACCCGGTTTACAACCATGAACCGTGAGCATGGGATGAAGACCGCTCTTGCCGGATCACTCAAATTCGAAGACCTTGATACACTCAAACGGATCAACCCGGATATTATTGGAGTGAGAGGGATGGTCTGTGGCGGTGACCGAAGGGCAACGGTCAGAGAAGAATTGGTTATGAAAGCTGTCAGTATGGTTCACTGAAAATGTATCTTGAAAAACTGGAAGCCCCAAAAGGACTCACCTTCGATGATGTTCTGCTCGAGCCTGCAGCATCTGAGGTTGAACCTGATCAGACATCGGTGTGCACGAAATTCTCACGCAATATTTCTCTCAACATTCCACTCGTGAGTGCTGCAATGGATACAGTCAGCACCTCGACCATGGCTATCGCACTGGCCCGGGCAGGTGGGATATCAGTTATCCACCGGAATATGTCAGCCGAACAGGAAGTTGAAGAGGTCAGGGCAGTCAAGAGGGAAGCAGAGATAATCGAGCGGGATGTCCTGACTGTCGGACCAGGAGTTACAGTCACTGAGGTGGAACGTCTCATGATGCTCCACGGAATCGGAGGGGTTCCTGTTGTCGATGATGGCAAGGTTATTGGTATTGTCAGCCGCCGTGACATCAGGGCGATTGCAAGCCGCCGTGGTTCAGAGAAAGTTTCCTCCATCATGACCCACGAGCCCCTGGTTGCAACCGAGGAGATCACGCTTGACGAAGCTTTTGATCTGATGTATTCCCGTAAGGTAGAGCGGCTTCCGGTTGTTGGCAAAGATAAGAGCCTTATCGGGATCATTTCAATGCAGGAACTTCTGGAGAAGAGCCAGTTCCCGGGAGCGATACGCGATGATAATGGCAACCTCAGGGTTGCAGCAGCAGTAGGTCCCTTTGATCAGAACAGAGCATCAATGCTGGCAGATGCGGGTGTTGATGCAATCGTTGTGGACTGTGCACACGGACACAACCTGAATGTGGTAAAGGGAGTTAAAGATATCAAAGCGAGCCTCTCATGCGATGTGGTCGCAGGAAATATCGCCACCAGATCAGCCGCAGAGGCTCTTGTTGATACCGTCGACGGACTAAAGGTTGGAATCGGTCCGGGTTCTATCTGCACGACGCGAGTGGTCGCAGGTGTGGGTGTCCCGCAAATTACCGCAATAGCCCAGGTTGCCGAGGTTGCCTCATCCGCCGGTGTCCCGGTTATCGCAGACGGGGGTATCAGGTACAGCGGTGATGTTGCCAAGGCCATCGCAGCAGGCGCAGACTCGGTGATGATGGGTAACATGTTTGCCGGCACTGATGAAGCGCCCGGATCGCTGGTCACGATTCAGGGACGCAAATATAAGCAATATAGGGGTATGGGATCGCTTGGTGTGATGAGCAGCGGAGTGTCCAGTGATCGGTACTTCCAGAAGAAGGAGATCGGGCGGACAAAATTCGTGCCTGAGGGCGTTGAAGGCGTCACTCCTTACGTAGGTCCTGTTCAGGATGTCATCTACCAGATGATCGGCGGGCTCAAGTCAGCGATGGGATACACCGGCTCGGCAAACATTCAGGAGATGCATATAAAAACGAAATTTATCAGGATCACCCAGGCAGGGTACCTCGAGAGCCACCCACACAATATCACGATTACTGATGAGGCTCCAAACTATCGCATCTGAACAGATCCCCACATTCTTTTTATTTTAGTATCACTAACCATACGTTAGTGAGTGAAGACCAGGCAGAACTTTCCCTGCTGCTGGATATTCTGGGGAATAGGAATCGCAGGCGCATTATAGATTTAATCAGAGACAAGCCCTGCTTTGTCACTGAGATATCAGAAAAACTAATGATATCGCCAAAAGCTGTGATAGATCATCTCCAGATGCTTGAAGAGGCCAGTATCCTCTCGTTCAGACATGATGAAAAACGGAGGAAGTATTACTATCTGGCACATGATATCAATATTCAGGTACATCTCGACAGAGAGCAGGGTCTCATTCCCCTTGTACTAAGCGAGGATCAGAAGTTTATCATCTCCCTTCTCAAACTCTGGCAGATGATCTCTTCACGGCAGCAACTCACATTGCGTCTGGAAGAACTGGAAAGGGAGATAGACCAGCAGATAAGCGAGGCTCTCAGACAGGGTCGTCTGGCCGGGAATGGAGATACCGGGCTTATGGTTGCGGTGGCACTTGCCCATGGCGCACGGACCATAGAGGAGATATCACATCTGACAGATCTTGAGGCCTCTACCGTGGAAGAAGTCATAGAAGCGCTTGTTGAACAGGGAATCGCATGCAGAACAGGATCGAGTTATCGACTGAGAGGAAATAATGCCGAACAACCCTTATGATGACCTGATGAAAAACCTTGCCCGGTTGATCGAGCAGGTCACAGGTCTCGACCAGAATATGCGCTACCCGGGAGACAATGAGTATGAGGCGCCCCATATCATCGGGTGTGCTATCATCACCAGCGGATCTGCTGATCAGGAGATCCCAATACGAAAGCCATTCGAAGTAGGGTACGAGATTGTGGATGCAGATGAGGTTGCATTCCTGACCATCGCACTTCCATCGTCACTCTCTGCACTTCCTGAGATAGAATTTGATTCAGATAAGGTATTTATCACAGCAGGAGGGGCCCGGGCACCAATCGACCTGTCTTTTGAGATCATCCCTGAATCATGCACTTATACCATCATGAACGGAGTTGTGGATATCACTCTCACAAAGGCTGTTATCCCTGCGGATATCACCGAATAATCTATTTTCTTACATACCTACTCTAAAGAACTCATCTGTTATCAATAGAGAAAACATACCACTCATCATGATAGTGGTGGTTGGGGGAGGACCAGCTGGAAGGTATGCAGCCATGCAGCTTGCCGGAGCAGGCAAAGAGATCCTCCTTGTTGATAAACGCAGTGATGGACTTGGTGGACAGTGTCTCCATCAGGGCTGCATGGTCATCTGTGCTCTCAATGATGTGGCAAGGACGATGGAACATCAGGAGATGCTTCTCAGGTCCGGCATTATCGCAGCAAATCCTGTGCCAGATTACGCCGCCCTTATTGCAAAGATGCGGGAGATCATCGAAATAATCGCCGGTATTATCGCCAAAGAGACCAGGACTGCAGGTGTGAAGATCGTAAACGCTGAAGCACACATTGACGGCCGGACAGTTATCATCAATGAAGAACGGTTTCAACCTGAAGCCATAATCATCGCAACCGGCACACACCCACGAAGACTCAACGTCCCGGGAGAGGATCTCCCGGGAGTTATGACCTCACACACCTTCTTTTCACTCCCCTCCCTTCCAAGGGAACTGATCATCATCGGCGGCGGTGTCATCGCTGCAGAGATCGCTTATATATACTCCCTCCTTGGATCGACAGTTACCATTCTAGCCAGGAGCACGTTGCTCAAAGAGTTGCCTGATGTTCTGGCTGAGGAGGCTAAAAGGGAACTCCATAGGGTCACCATCCAAGAGCAGGCAGTAGTCTCCAGGATTGTTGGTAATGATCGGGTTTCAGGAGTTGAGATCAAAACATCAGATGGCATCAGGATCATCAAGGCTGATACCGTACTTGTGGCAGCAGGAACTGAGGCAGAAATTCGTACAATCACCGGTATTCCACTCACACCAAGCGGTTTTATCAAAGTAAATGACCGGATGGAAACAGAAATCCCTGGAGTATATGCTGCTGGTGATGTAACAGGAACCTCATCGCTAACCCCGGTTGCACGCTGGCAGGGACGGACCGCTGCTGATGTCATACTCGGAGGAGAGCCACCATCATCCTTACTCACCGTCCCACAGGCGATAAAACTCAGAAACGATCTCGCCTTCTGCGGCCATCATGACCAGGGAGGTATGAAGGTGACCATGACATCACCTGCAGGACCAGGGAGTTTCTGGGCGATACCGGAGCGGGCGACCGGAAATGCATCGATGACCACAGACCCTGATTCCGGTGAAATTATCGGGATGTTTGAAGCCTCCCCGTATGCATCGGTGATCGCGGCGTACCACGCCCTCCTAATCAACACCGGCATGTCTATCGATATAATGAAACAGTTTATCGAGGTTCACCCGTCAGCAGACGCAACCGGCTGGATCGGCAGGTTCCTAGCTGAGAAGATAGATGAGAAAAAGAAAGATTAGACCCCTATAGGGTTATGAGACCAGAGCCTGGTGTTCGGCGGTTACCTTTGGTGACTCAAATGAAGAGACTGGAACCTTTTTTCCTTTATATTCGGTGAATTGGTGTAGACTGACTGTCAGATCCCTGGTGAAGGCAAAGTAGCCGATCTGGGTGTTTTGGCAGAGTTTCATTGCCATATCCATGAGTCCACGGGGATCAGGCCGTGCCTCTCCGAGCCAGATATGAAAGATATTCCCACCATCAACTATTGGGAAGAAGACATGCTCGAGTTCTGCCCGTCGTGCCAGAGAGATATCTGCCCCGGGGGCAACATGGGTACCATTGGTGTAGTACACAGGAAGATCGCGTGTATCACCCAGATGATCCAGGGCATATCTAAGGTTACCCTTGATCACCAGTTTTGCGTGATCCTCAAACTCACGGCTGAGAAGATCAGAGATCGCAAAACGCTGCCCGGTTGTCTCGGCCGGGGTTCGGGCAAGAGCAATGGTCATACCGTGTTTTGCAGTTATCTCGCGGGCATAGAGTTCCATTTCAGTCATAGCCCGCACTGCAAGCCTGAATGCATCATCACTCTCATGAAGTTGCGAACCGGTAAAGTGCTGCACCATCTCATTCAGGCCGACAACACCGATGGTAAAGACCAAACCGCCAAAGTCCACAGCCATAGCACCCCGCTCACCCGTAATCGGATCACGGGGTCGCTGCATGGCAAAGGGCATCCTCCCATTCCTGCCAATGAGATCCATCCACCTGACTTTGATCCTGAAAACCTCGACTGCAACGTCCATCAGCGCTTTCAGCTCAGCAAAGAGGCGTTCTTCATCACCACCTGCTTTGTATGATGCCCTTGGGCAATTGAGCGAGACGACGCCCCATGAACCCATTGAGAAGTGCATCCCATCCTCGAAGTAGAGCTTTCGATCAAAGTCCTTGTCCTGATCTGCAACTGTTGAGAACTGGTACGCACAGCATTGGTAGCATGAGATCCCTTCTCCAGCCCCCCGGTATGCAGGAAGCTGGTTATCATAGTATGGCGTACCGAACTTTGATGCAAGCTCGAATGTAAGTAGGTAGAGATCGGAATAGGTTGGAAGATCAGGATGAGCACTGTTATACTGCTCATCCTCCTGCATGAAGTCAGGCTCAATGCTGATCTCCGGTTTTGGGAAGTTGAATGGTTTTCCCCAGTAATCTCCCTCCAGCATTACCTCTATGAGTGCTTTAAAGAGGAGACGCACCTCGCGTTCAAACTCACCGTAGGTCCGGAGAGGGGTTTGCTTCCCGTTCCAGACCCGACCGTTGTACACACAGGGTTTGTCTCTCCAGAGCCGCGGAACACCGGGTGAAAGTTGAACAGATGAGAAGACGAGTTGACCACCACGAGCGACCATCATCTGGGTCATCTCGTAGACAAACATCTGCATGAGCTGCTTCATCCCCTCGTAATCCATCCGTTCAAAGAACGGAGCCAAAAACGTCAGGAAATTATAGTAGCCCTGCCCACCTGCGAAGTTTGTCTGTGCTGACCCAAGTGCCTTTACCGCATGAAGCACTGCAACCTCAGCACGCTTTGCCGGTCCTGCAACTGATGCCTTGGTACCGTTTCCGTCAGGCATCAAGCCATAGTACAGGAAATATCTGAGATCCCAGTCCTGACAAAACGGCCTGCTGCCAAAGTACTCCAGATCATGGATATGGAGATCCCCGCAAAGATGCCGATCAGCAAGATGAGGGGGAAGCTGGAGCAGGTACTGCTCCTTGCTTATCTTATCTGCCTTCTTTTTATGCGAGGTCTCTGCATTTTCCTGCAGATTCGCATTATCTTTTGCCTCAAATCCCCGCCCGACATCTATAAGATGGGCATCGTACACCGGGGTTCCTACCCTTGTACAGACGTTGCGGTACTGAACCATACCGCGTTCCAGGAGGACCATATTCATGATCTCCCTGATCAGCGGCCCGGATAAACTCTTGAGACCCAGTTTTCGGATACGATCCTCAACTTCCCTGGCGATCTCATGGGCACACTCCTCGTCTGCCCCTTCGTACCCGTAAAAAGTCTCGACCAGCCGTGTCTCCTTGACGATCTGCTTCGCTATCTTATCCCGGTCCCATTCCAGAATATGTCCGTCACTTGTCCTGACGGATGGCATCGCCGGAATCGAGAGACCATCAAGTGTAACCTGTTTTGATATGCGTCCCATGCCGCCTTCCTACTGAAGAGCTGCGATAGCACTCTCGTTCACAGTATCGGATCCCCCGAAAAGTTCCTTACTTGTAAGAAACTTCTTCCCCATCTGAAGGACCGGTGCCTCTTGAACGAAAACGCCATTCACTCTTAGCTCAGTCAGTGAAGCGGCTGATGACATGTCTGCTATGCTGAACCGAATGCCCTGTGACTCAAGATACTCTTTGAGTATCTCACATCGCGGACAAAATTCTAGGGTATATACGATGAAGCCTGCCCCGTCTTTCATGTGACCCCTGTATCTTATGATAGCATCAGCAACCGTATATTTTGTTGCCTGGCAGAGGGGGGTGACAGTAGAAACAGAGCAACCGGACCGCCTCCGTTCTCTTTATGCCCGATGCACTCAGATTTTTTAGTATAATGGTGCGGCTGTTTATCGCGATAGAAATCCCTGAAGAGATCAAGAGCCAGTACGCAGAGGCACAGGAGATGATTCGTTCAAGCCGTGCACGACTCACAATGGTGCAGCCCGGCGACATGCACATCACGCTCAAGTTTATCGGAGAGGTGGAGGGGTCACGCCTGCCTTCGATCACTGCTGCCCTTCAGGTAGTATCCGGTGCGCCATTCACCCTTGACCTGGGATCGATTACTCTGAACAGTCCGCGATCACCCCGAGTTGTCTGGGGTGATGTCCATGATCCGGGAGCCTGCAGCACCCTTGCAAGAACCATTGAAAAAACTCTTGAACCTCTTGGTATTCCTGCAGAAGGGCGTCGGTTCAGACCCCATATCACACTGGCACGAATCAGGCAGTTTCACCCAGATATCTTTGAAGAGGTCGCAGGGATCAGCAGTTCATGCGACGGATCCTTTTCTGTTGACAGGTTTGTTCTCAAGAAGAGCGAACTAACACCACAGGGGCCCGTGTATACTGATCTACTGGAGGTACGGTTGTGAGCGACAAGACGAAACGAACATCTCTTGAAGAGGAAGTACTTGGAGAGATCCGCCCGACAACTGAGGACCTGGATCGGATGTATGCCCTTGCAGATCTCCTCATCGGAGAGATTAACGCCGGAGGCAGAGCTACCGGAATGCTGGTGGGATCGGTGGCACGAAGAACCTGTGTCAGAGGTGACCGGGACCTTGATATCTTCATGCTGTTTGACCCAGATCTTCCACGAGAGGAACTTGAACACGAAGGGCTCTCACTTGCCCACTCGATCGCGAGCCGCCATGCTGAACAGGCTGTAGAGAAGTATGCAGAGCATCCGTATGTCAATGCCACTATCAGAGGGATGGACATTGATCTCGTCCCCTGTTACCAGGTGGCCTCTGCCACAGGAATTCAGAGTGCCGTTGACCGGACACCGTTTCACAACAGGTACATCTCTGCAAAAATAGGGCCATTTACAGATGATGTCCTTCTCCTCAAACAGTTTGTCAAAGCCGGGGGAGTATATGGATCAGACCAGATGACCGAGGGATTTGCAGGATACCTCTGCGAACTTCTTACGCTTCACTATGGGGGATTTGTAAACCTCATTACCGCAGGTGCTAACTGGCGTCCCGGACTTGTGATCGATATTGAAAAGCATCAGGCAAAGGAATTTGACGATCCACTGGTGGTTATCGACCCGGTTGATCCAAAACGCAATGTATCAGCGTCAGTATCCCTCACAAAACTGCTTGAATTCAGCGAACTCTGCAGGGGATACCTTGAGTCTCCCTCACGATGGTTCTTCTACCGACCACCGGTATGCATTATGACCAGAGAAGAAGCAGAGGCTGAACTCTCGCGAAGAGGATCGTATCTCTATGCGATCATGCTGCCAACCCCTCCGCTTATTGAGGACATCGTGGTTCCCCAACTCAGAAAGAGCATGCAGACCCTGACCGAACTATTAGAACGGCACGAATTTGTTGTCGCACGGGCAGATGCAGAAATGCTACAGGACAGGTCGATGATCCTCTTTGAGCTTCTGGTTGACACCCTGCCTGCTGTCAGGTACCATGCCGGTCCGCCAGCCAATTCCTCGTCCAATGCCAGAAAGTTCCTTGACAAGTATATATACGACGCTGCCATATTTGCCGGACCGTTTATCAAGGACGGGCGATATGGGGTTGAGATTCAACGAAAGTTCAGGACCGTTCGAGAGCTCTTCTCCTCTAAAGATATCTTCCAGACAGCTCTTGGTAAACATGTAAAACTCGCCATGGAAGAGGAGTACACAATCCTATCGGGGATGGAGTGTTGGGTGCCTGGGTTTGAGATCTTCGTGAGCGACTTTCTGATGAAGCGTTCTCCGCTTGTCAGGATTCGCAGGATGGAAGAGCAACAGAGGATTAACTGAATTTGAGAATACACAAATCCTGGCATTGGAAACTATTTACCTGTCAGGACCTAATCTCGTCCAAGATATGACCGCCTCCACCCTGAGGTACATCCCGGTAGTGCTGCTGATCCTGCTGATACTCGTCCAGCCCCTTGGGGCTACCACAGCGCAGGAGTGGTTCACGAGCGGGAATGCACTCTATAGCCAGCAGCGGTACTCGGAGGCAATCGATGCATTCACTCACGTTATCGAGGCCGACCCTGCAAATGCGGCGGCGTGGTATAACAAAGGGGTTGCACTTTTCAAACTCGGGGAAGCTGATGAGGCGATTGCTGCGTACGAGGTCGCCATCGGTATAGACCCACGGAACCCGGACTATTGGTACAATAAAGGCAATGCACTATACAACAAGAACCTGCTGACCTCTGCATTCACAGCATACGATGTAGCCATTCAGTTAGACCCGTCAGATGTACAGGCGTGGATGGCAAAAGGGAATGTACTATCAGATCTCCAGCAGTATGACGAGGCTATAAGGGCATTCGAGGCTGCAATCCAGATGGATCCCCAGAATGCAGAAGCTATTTTTGCAAAAGGGAATGCCCAGTATAGCAAAGGTGCGTATGCTGACGCGATAAAATCGTACGCTGTAGCACTGCAACACGACAGTAAAGACAGCAAGGCGTGGTATAACAAAGGCAATGCCCAGTATAATCTTGGGCAGCTCGATGAAGCACTGAAGAGTTACGAGATGGCTCTCGCCTTTAACCCAAAGGATGGAGTGGCCTTCACCAATAAAGGACTTACCCTTGCTGACCTTGGAAGATATGACGAGGCCGTTGACGCTTACAAAGGTGCCATAACACTGAACAGTTCTGATCTGAAGGCATGGAAGAGTCTCGGTCATGTCTATGTCAGCCAGAAAAGGTATGATGATGCAGTGCAGGCATACCAACAGGCATTACGGCTTGATAAGACAGATCCAGATACCTGGACCAGTATTGGTGATGTCTGGATGGAGGAGCGCAGATTAGACGAAGCCCTGGCCGCATACGAACAGGCGGTGGGTCTTGCCGGGTCTGATCCAGCAACATGGGCTGGGAAAGGCAAAGCACTTCATGCCCTGGGCAGAGACAGTGAAGCCCTTGCGTCATATGAGATCGCAATCTCGCTCAAACCTCAGTCAGCACAGGCCTGGGTTGGAAAAGCGGACTCGCTCTCAGGTCTCAACCGTACCAGTGAAGCTGACACCGCATATGAGGTTGCACTTCAGCTCGATCCCAAGGTCTCAGGTGTCTGGGCAGGAAAGAGTAAGAACCAGATAGAGATGGGTGATACCACCGGTGCTCTGCAGTCAATTGACCTTGCACTCATGTCAAGTCCGGATGATCAGCGACTGATCATCCAGAAAGCAAAGACACTTGCAGGTATGGGTCGCGGCAGCGAGGCACTTGAGTTTATTGACAAGTCCCTTCAGAACATGAGTGGATCACTTCCAATCCTCGATGAAAAAGCACGTATCCTGATCAGGGACGGAAGAAGTGCAGACGCTGAACTCGCGTACAAACCGGTCTTGAATGGAACAAGTGACGATGCACGGGTACTCGAGCATATGGGTGATGTCTTCGGAGCAGCGGGTCAGAAGACCATTGCCGAACGTGCATACAAAGGAGCACTTGAATTAAACCCGAACATGACCCTGGTCACAGCAAAACTGGATGCACTGGATCAGCAGGCAAAGAAAACGCCAGTGCCCCTGATTCTTATTATTGCTGCAGTTCCCCTGGGTTATCTTCTGAGAAGAAGGCAGAGACAATAAAAAGCCGGGGTAGATTCAGGCTACCTGTTTTTTCCTGGTTTCGTTGTTTTTCTGGTGAACTGGTGTCAGATTCACCTGATCAGTGATGGCCAGATACTTTGCAAGGAGCCGGTCCCATGATGGGGTTATGAATGCCTCATCATGATAATACTGGTAGAATCCCGAATTGAGCTGAACCGGTGAGAGGATGGCAAGGCCATTTGCTCCAGGAACACGATCATCGTGCCCAGATATCAGGACCATCTTTTTAGTTGCATCGATCAGATCGCCTGATGGCCCAGCAAAGCCTGGGTCTATACTGCTTACCTCCCCGGCAAATCCGATGAGATCCATAGTGGCAGGGTCGAGCACGCCTTCTGCCGTAAGCCCAAACTGCTGAGTTTTCTGAAATGCTTGTGAGAGGGACAAGTATCCTTCAGGGGTATCAAGAAGTGGGAGAAGAAGTTTAGAGGTGCGATCAAGAGCAGCCGTCACCACCCCGGCTTCATCCAGATCAAGAACAGAAAGTGTCTTTCCCGAAGCCTTATTTGAAAGATATGTGTCCAGAAGTGAACGCCCGATATCAGAGATCGGAGCTTCAGGATTTTTTGCTAGATCAGAGATGAAAGAGTCGTACCGCCAGCCCTCTGCAGGTTCTGACTCCTCACTCGCGATCATATACTGAGAATACCCGGACAAATGAGATGCAACCTCAAGGGTACTCATCAGACAGGTATCAAGTCCGATGACCTCTACATTGAATCCACCAGTTTCCAATCCATCGACCAGTTCTGCTATCGTGAGCGGGTCCTCCTTGTGGTTCTGATCAAAGAGCATCCCTGTGTATGCCTCACCATGGCCAATCAGGATTAAAAAGACCCGGTCATACCGGTATCCTGAACGAATCATGGAGAGGAAAGTGCCAATCGTGCTTGCATTACCCATGCTGGCGTCAGGATACCATGCAATCGCATCAGACTTATTCCCGAGTTCTTTGTCATTGAGATCACGAGCGAGACCGGATCTGTTAGCGATGGTCATACCCTGCCAGCCTGGTTTCTTTGATCCACCATACGCTACCAGGAGTTCGAGGGTCTGGGGAGAGGTGTTTACAGATCCTGCAACCATCTGGGCGATGTCTTCGGTGATCAGCCCGTAATCGGTCTCAAGACTTCCACCCGCTGCATACACTGCCACCAGTACCTTTCCGGTCTGTATCTCACCTGCTGTAGGAACAGAAGAAAGGATGAGTATCAGAAAAGCGGCTGTAATTGCAGATCTTTCCAGCCGTATCAAATGTGGTATCCAGGAAAGCACAGTCAGACCTCACGAGAGAATACTGCCGCTGCAACCCCGAGCAGAGGGGCATTTCCCCCCAAAGGACTGATAACAATTGCTGGAGTTTTAAGGTACGTATCGAGGTACTTTACTGCAGAACTGACAATGAGTTCGCGGTGAGCTGTGACAATCGGACCGTCCAGGATGATGATCTCAGGGTCATAGGCAACAATCACAGTCGAGAGGCCCCGGCTATTTACCATAGCCAAAGTTTCGGAAAACTCCAGGGCAATTGAGTCACCCTGCGAAGCAGCATTTAGAATCTCTTCAACAGTTTTGAGATGAGATACATGGCCATGGACTCTGCACCAGGTCTGAAAAAACCGGGGAATACCCCGACCAGAGGCACACCCTTCCCAGTGTCCAAAGCACCCGCATGAACATCTTTGCGAATACTTTGATTCAACTGTAAAGTGCCCGATCTCTCCGGCATTCCCTTCCCTGCCAAGCAGAACTTTTCCATTAGTATACACCCCTCCTCCGATTCCGGTAGAGATGGTGATGTATACAACATGCTGATACTCTCTGCCACCACCGGCAAACACCTCACCAAGCACAGCAGCACGGCAGTCATTTAAGAGGGTAACAGGCAGCCCGAAGACTTTTTTGAGAGGGGAGACGATTGGAACCTGATCAAATGGCATATTCGGAGGAGTCACGATGCAACCTGCTTTCATATCAACCGGACCTGCAACTGAGACACCAATTCCGCATAAGCCAGAGGGTGGTGTACCTGCAAGACCTGAAAGAGAGGCACTCACCCGTGCAGAAACTTCATCAGGATCAGTTCCAGCCGGTGTTTTAAACCGTTTCATCGAGAGGATCATCCCATCCTCCCTGACCAGAGCCACCCTGGTGTTTGTACCCCCGATATCTGCGACTCCTGCCACCCTCATTTCTATAAAAGCCTCAGCGCTATAGGAATAAAAGCGTCTCTAAAACCCCAACACAGGGAAATAACCTATATTATGAACCACAAAAACTGAACTGTATCTCAGGAGGATATGATGGAAGGTATATATACGTCATTCTTCACTGACATCGTGGTCATCTTTCTCCTCTCGGTATTCCTGTTACTCGTCCTGTACCGGATTAGAATCCCCTCAGTTGTCGGTTTTCTCCTCACAGGTATCATTGTCGGCCCTTCCGGCCTTGGCCTGATCCATAACCAGGATTCAATAGAGTTTTTCGCCGAGTTTGGAGTAATCTTTCTCCTCTTTACCATCGGACTTGAGTTCTCGATAAGCCATATTCTCAAGAGCAGACAGTTTGTCTTGATCGGTGGAACAGTCCAGGTCTTCTCAACAATCCTGCTTGCAACAGCATTCATGAAACTTGCAGGAATGGGCTTGAATCATGCCATTTTTGTAGGGATGCTTGTCTCCCTCTCGTCCACTGCAATCGTGATGAAGGTCCTTGCCGACCGGCAGGAGGTTGGCAGTCCTCATGGCAAGGCTGCACTTGGTATCCTCATCTTTCAGGACCTGATCGTTATACCGATGATGATGATCACCCCGATTCTTGGCGGTGATACCACAGACAGTCCATCTGCCCTGAAACTTCTCGGTGGCGGGATCCTGATCATCGCCGTTGTGTACATCTCATCAAGGTATGTGATCCCTTACCTGCTCCATTATGCTGCCAAGCTGCGCAACAGGGAGATGTTTCTCTTTATTGTAATAGGCACCTGCCTTCTAATCGCGTACCTGACCTCGGAGATCGGGCTCTCGATGGCTCTTGGTGCATTCCTTGCAGGACTAATCATATCAGAGTCAGAATACTCGATGCATGCCATGTACAACATGGTTCCTTTCAGGGATATTTTTGCGGCATTCTTTTTCATCTCCATAGGAATGATTTTTGATCTTTCGTATCTCCTCGTCAATCCGGTATTAGTGGTTGCACTGGTCGCCATTGTCATTGCTGTTAAATATGGAACCGGGACACTTGCAGCAATCGCTTCTGGCCTTCCAGCCCGCTCATCGGTGCTCACTGGTATCTCACTCAGCCAAATCGGAGAGTTTTCGTTCATCCTCGCAACAACAGGTGTTTCAGCAGGAATTCTGGCTTCAGACCAATACCAGCTCTTTCTAGATGTATCTGTTGTTACAATGGGCCTTGCTCCCCTTCTTATCTCCCTCTCTACCCGTGTATCTCCAAAACTCGCTGCACCACTCACGAGAATTGTCCCAGAACATACCATCCATTCTGACAAGGAGGTATCCAGGGAGATGAAAGATCATATCATCATCGTGGGGTTCGGACTAAACGGGATGAATGTGGCAAAGTCAGCAAAGGCTGCAGGAGTACCATACCGGATCATAGAGATGAACCCAGATACAGTCAGAAAAGAGCGAAAAAAAGGGGAATCGATCATATATGGTGATGCAGCACAGCCAGGGGTCCTCATGAAAGCAGGGATAGATCAGGCCCGTATCCTCGTGGTTGTTGTCAATGATCCCTTTGCTACTCAACAGACAGTTCGGATCGCCAGGGAATTGAATCCGGGCCTGTACATCATTGCAAGAACCAGGTTTATGGGAGAGGTATCTACTCTTGTTGACCTCGGGGCTGATGACGTGATCCCTGAGGAATTTGAAACTTCTATCGAGATTTTCACCCGGATACTCAATAAATACCTGATCCCCGAAGATGAAATAGAACGTTTAGTGCGGGATATTCGGGCAGGCGGGTATCAGATGCTCAGAAGTGTCTCTTCGACACCTGCAACATTTGACGACCTCATGGGCCTTGTCCCTGATGTTGACATGAAAACAATCCGTATCCATAAATCATCAAAGTGGGCAGGAAAGAATCTTGCAGAGTGCCAGCTCCGGAGCCGGTTCCATGTCTCGGTTGTAGCAATCAGAAGAGGGAACAGGATGATCATCAGCCCTGGAGGAGAGGATGTAATCAGAGGTGCGGATATCCTAATCGTCATCGGCAGGCCTGATGATATTAAGACAGCTTTTCACCAATGTGAGGCTGAACAACAGGTATAGCGAACCTGCACCAGATTAAATCATGCACCTTATATCCTTGTGATACAGAGATTCTCCAGTCAGGACTCCCATATGATTACAGTTAGATCATCAGGGAAGTGGTATGTATCATGAATCGTCAAAAATGGTCTGATTTCAGATCCATCAAACAGAAGATCCTCCTTTTTGGCGGGGTTGCCTTACTGCTTGTGGCAGTAGGGATCATCACGTATGCAGCCTTTTCCCTGAATGGCGCTGCGGTTAAAAGTGCAACAGAAGGGTTGAATAGCATCGCCGAGCAGGAGGCGGGAAAAGTAGACACGATTCTGGAAGAGCCTTACAATACTGCTTCAGGAGTTGCTGCCCTCTTATCAGGGCTTCACAGTGAAAATGCAAAGTTCCCTAGAACTGACGTAGTGCCGATGATAAAGGGGGTACTAGATTCACGACCCCTCTATAATGGAGTATATACCATCTGGGAACCTGGTTTGTTTGATGGGCGTGATACCGAATACAGTCTGAAAGATGGTTATGATAAGACCGGGCGTCTGCGTGTTTACTGGTACCGCGACGCAAACGGAACACTTGTGCGAAAAATATACGACGCCCAGGCCCATGATCCTACCGATTACTACGATATCCCAAAGAAAACCCTGAAGGGAGCAATAACTGAACCATACATTGAGACCATGCAGGGTTCACCAGTTCTGATGACTTCAATCGCCGCTCCGATCTTATCAGGTGGAAA
The DNA here is from genome assembly GCF_035560735.1 of Methanospirillum sp. Taxonomy (GTDB): domain Archaea; phylum Halobacteriota; class Methanomicrobia; order Methanomicrobiales; family Methanospirillaceae; genus Methanospirillum. The sequence continues at coordinate 4,327 of NZ_DATMYY010000081.1, read as the reverse complement.
GTTCAGTGGGATAGTAGGGATCGATGTGACTCTGAGCGAACTCGATACCCTCGCCGACAAGATGAACATATATGGAGGCAAAGGAAAAGTCCTGATTGTAAGTAATCAGGGCATGGTAGCGGGAGTAACCGGTGATCTCGACGCTGCAGGAAAACCGGTTAACGAGGTAGCTCCCCTCCTCCATCTAGATCCTGCTATGATAACTGGGGCACTTTCCAAGGGAGTAATAACATCCTTTGACAGTGGCGGATACATCGGAACATTTGTCCCGGTAAAGGTAGGAAACGCAGAAACACCCTGGGGAGTTATTGCATTTGCACCAAGGGATGTTGTCACTGCCGAGGCAACATCACAAACCGTTGCCCTAATAGTTATTGGTATCCTGATATCCCTTCTCGGGTTTGGCCTTCTTTATCTCGTAGCACGATCGATTGCACAACCCATCGAAGAAATTACTGTTGTGGCATTGCAGGTTGCTGGAGGAGATCTTGGAACAGAGGTTTCAATCAGACAGCGGGACGAGGTGGGAAGACTTGCAGACGCATTCAGAATAATGATATCAACCCTTTTAGAAAAGGCAGATGCAGCCAGGAATATTGCCGGAGGAAATCTTTCATTCAGAGTTCCCAAAATCGGAGAGAGAGATCATCTTGGGGAATCGATGATTCAGATGAAGACTGAACTCATCGCCATGACTGATGTTATGTCACGTCTGGCAGAAGAGGCAGCAGCCGGAAATCTCATGTATCGTGGTGACGCAGACCGATTTTCAGGTGAATATAGAAAGATCATTTCCGGAGTGAACCAGACTCTTGATCATGTGATCGGACCGGTACATGAAGGAATTCGCCTTGCAAATGAATTTTCACAAAACAACTTTTCTGCCCGGTTTAACCCAGATATTAAAGTATCCGGAGATTTTGTCCAGTTCAAGGAATCACTGGATGCAATCGGTGTTCAGGTATCTGCAACAATTCAGGTTATCATAAACAAAATGACCGACCTTGCGGGTGGGGCTGAAGAAGCTCAGGCCTCGATTGACGAGGTTGCAAACGGGGCGAGTGAGGTGGCAACCAATGCTGAAGCGGTCTCGCATCATGCTGATCAGGGGAGTAACGGGGTCGACCAGGTACTTAAAGAGATGGAAGACTTGTCAGTTACAGTGTCAGGAATCTCAAGCAGAACTGAACAGGCCTCCAGGTTAGCAGATGAAGGAAACACACTCAGCGCTCAAGGACAGAAACTGGCACTTGTGGCAGAAGAAGGTATGGAGGGGATCAGGGATGCCACCGCTGACCTGAACACGATGATCATGGCAATCAGGGAGCAGATGGAGCAGATAAACAAGGTGGTAGGGATTATTACCGCAATATCTGATGAAACCAACCTACTGGCCCTGAATGCCGCAATAGAGGCTGCAAGAGCAGGAGAAGCAGGACGGGGATTTTCAGTCGTCGCTGATGAGGTTAAGGAACTTGCAACAGAGAGTCATGAGAGTGCAGAAAAGATAGAACAGATGATCAGGGGACTGCAGAACGAGTCAGCCAGAGCAGATCATCTGATGGCAAGGGCGAACGACCAGGTCAAGACCGGGTATGAAGCTGTTAGCAGTACACTTGGGATATTCAATAAGATAGTGGAAAAACTGGTTCATATCGCACAGAACACTTCAGAAGTTGCAGCGTCATCACAGGAGCAGGCTGCCTCAGTTGAGGAGATTACCTCAAGCGTCCATGAGGTCTCAAAAATGATTCGGCAGACTGCAGAAAATGCAGTCTCAAGCGCAGCAATTAGTGAAGAGTCATCAGCTGCGGTTGACCAGATACGACAGGTTCTTGAAGAGGTGAATGCAGTCATCACTGATCTCCAATGCGAGATTGGAAAGTTCAGGATCTGAGTGGGAACCGGTTCAGGTTCCTGCTATCCTTCATTTTCCAGATACTTCTGAGCATCACTCCAGGATGACAGACCTTTAAACCTCGCAATTTCTATTATATCATCTTCTATCAGGATGCAGGGTTCACCCGCTTTTACTATGAAGGTAAGTCTGAAAATGCCGGCAACACCCATTGGCACACCCCTCGAAAGCTCACCAGCTGAATGAAAAACAAGAAACTCAACCTGCTCATCGCCAGGATATGCCTGGAAGTAGTACCAGAAGACCTGCCATGCATTGAGAAGATCAGATGAGAGAATATCATTCCTGGTCCCTGGTTCAAGGGTGTTCAGGGCAACTGCAATGCATGCCGGATCGTCATCACAGCGATCAAGAATTCCTTCCACCAGATCAGCAAGATCTGCATACCGTCCTCCGTCATCTCCAATAATCATGGATATCCGTAATCACTTCAGATATAACCGCTCTTCGATCAGGAAATCAATCCCTGATGAGATGGTTACTGGGACCCTTTACTACAATAATGCTCATCTAGCAGAGAAAAGAGGAGTGAAATCATATCCTTCGGGTGATAGGGTTTTGGAAGGGATGCATCAAATCCGTAGTCTTGGAACCGGGAACTTATCGGATCGTCTGAGTATCCGCTCGAGACGATAGAAAGGACAGAAGGGGATATCTTTCTAATCTCCTGTATTGCTTCCTTTCCCCCCATCCCTCCCGGCACAATCAGGTCAAGGACTACCACCTGGTAAGGGTTTAGATCCTCATAGGCCTGAGCTACAGCGACCACCGCATCTTCTCCTTTTCCTACCACATCAACGTGGAAACCTTCCCGCTTCAGGATGAGTTGAAGCACCTCCCTGATCCCTGGCTCATCGTCCATTACCAGAATCCGAACGCCAGATGAAACCCCTTTTTGTGATTCGGGACCAGACCCGGCAACTGGAGATGGGCCAGATATAGAAGGGAGAAGAATTCGGACGCAGGTCCCATCTAGTAAAGATGAGGAGAAACTGATGGATCCCCTATGTCGCTCGATGATTGAGCGGGCTGAAGTCAGCCCGAGACCGAGATGCCCTTCCTTGGTCGTGAAGAAAGGATCAAACACCTTTGATTGTTCCTGCGTTCTTATACCAGAGCCCTCATCTCTGACCTCAACGCTGACAAACGACCCTATATTCTGATCTCCATCCAGATACTCTCCGGAATTTGCAGCGATGATCTCAATCGGGAGATCAGGAGACGCCTCCACTGCATTCATGACAATTGCACGCAGTGCAGTCCTCATCAGGTCAGGATCAACCTTAAGCATATCGAGATCCTGAGAGATTTTGAGGGTTATTCTGGCATCATTCTGATGATGAAGCGAGAGGACTTCTGTCATAAGATCCTGCAGTGAGATCGTGGTTATCAGCGGATAGCCTCCGTCTGCATAGGTGAGAAGACGCGAGGCTACATCCCTGCCCTGCTGGATTGCACGTTCTGCCCTATCAAAACATGAAATCTGCAGATCACTCTCCCGGGAAGCGAGTTCTTTTACAAGCGAGAGATCGCAGAGTAGGGAAGTGAAGACATTATTCATCTCATGGGCTATCCCGGCTGCAAGAACTGGAAGAGAATCGGGGGTTGTCTTTTCCTGTACAGGATGAGGAGTCAGGTCAAACCCTGAATCAAAGAAGAAGATAAACTGCCTCATTGAGGTATTCTTTTCTGATCCCGTTATTGTGGAGTACAGTGGGACAACCCTTCCATCAGGGAGGCTCATGTTATGTACGAGTATCTCTCCTGTTTCATACCGTGCCTTGTTGATCTGGTCAACAGGGATGCCATTATTCTTACAGAGAGCATCCCAGAACTCTGCGTTATCAGTTGAGGTTTTGACAAACTCACCATAAGGAGGGAGTCCGAAATGAGAGGCGAAGCAGGAGTTGAAAAAGAGTGGTTCACCGGTGAGGTAGTCCCTGACAAAGACACCAACTGGGGAAGACTCAGTTGAGTACCTACACATACTCCCGATAAGCCGTTCCCGGGAAGTGTCTATTCGTGCCCTGATGATATTCTCAAGATGGCCTGGAAGAGCTGCGAGATATTCACGTGACGGATCTTTCACAATATAATCGGAGGCACCATTCTTGATCGCCCGAACGGCAGTCTGCACATCTGACACCCCGGTAAGGATGATGATAGCAAGACCCGAGTTACCAACCTGACTGAGCAGATCCAAAGCAGAACCATCCGGGAGTCTGAGATCGGCAATGATGATATCAAAATTTCCAGATCGTATCTGATTCAACCCTTCTGTCAGGGTTTCGGCACAGGTATACTGGATAGGCAGATAACTCTTCCTGACCACACGTTCGAATGCCATGCGATCAAGAGAACTATCTTCAATATACAGGACCTGCATCAATGAATAATTCTCGTATAGAG
>NZ_DATMYY010000080.1:0-2337 GCF_035560735.1 Methanospirillum sp. | reverse complement strand
TACTTGTTCATTATCATAGGCCAGACTTTCTTATCTGCACGACTTGACCAATCCAACCCGTGATTTATTCTTTTCTTCAATCAACCGGTCAATATATCGGGTAAGAGTCTCCTCATCCCCTGCCCCGTCATCCAGGTGCTTATGCAATTCTGATATCATTCCGGCTCCGGCAGTCCTTTCAGCAATAAATGCACTGATATCCTTCAGACATGGCGAAGATCTGACAATATCTGACTGAAGATATGCTCTTGCATCACCCTCAAGTCTGTGGTAGACTGAAAGAATATCTGTGATATCATCGGTTTTCAGGCAGACAACTCCTGCAAGTTCACGCAGATATCTGATTGTTGCTGATGCTGCAACAACCAGTGCAACAGCAATGAAGATACGGTTCATCTCGCCTCTTCGTGTTAAATACAATGATATCCTGCTCCCGGGAGCGATTTGGTTCATAGTACGTGTGACCCATCTCCTGAACCTGGCTCCAGGCCCTACTTCACTCTTTCCTGGATGATAATCTCCTGACTGAATCAAATCTTCTCTGGAAGCCGCATGAAACTGAACGGCAGCGTATACTGCAGGAAGAATAAGACCCTCATCATAGAGCAGCCGATATTGTTTCTGCTCAAACCGAAGGGCTTCAAGCCAGAAGAGTTTAAGGATCTCTTTCCGATCTGGATTTTTTCTGATTTCACTCCAGAAGTCCTGGATCTTCTCCATCCGTGAGGCTGACATTATCCGGTATTCTTTGATATACTTCATGGCAATTTCAGGATCGATGACATCACTCATGGGTGAATTCTGCAAACTTCTTTCTCCTGACCTGCAGGTTACAAGATCGGTGTAAATCTGGTGAAACTGCCTAACCAGCCGGGTCTGGCCGAGGCCCAGATGATGAATCAGGGGACCGATTGTCAGGCCCTGAAATAATATAGTAAACAGGACAACTGTCACGGAGAATTCTACAATTAAATCACGGTATGGAAACGAGTATGGAAGAGAGAGCGAGAGTGCGATTGCTACTGCTCCCCGAAGACCTCCCCAGAAACTAATCACCTGGTACGAGATTGGGATTTTTCTGGGAGTAAATAAGTTATAGAGTCCGAATATGCCAAATACCGGGATAAATCGGGCAAATGTGACCACTGCAACAAGGAAAATAACTCCTAGGACAGCTCCGGTCATAAACACAGAGAGATCCTGAAGTGATGCAATGGCAATTCCGACAAGGAGAAAGATAAAGCTGTTTGCAAGGAATCCTATGTATTCCCAGAACCGGTTGAGATCTTCTCTACGGTCCGGGCCTATCCAGTCAGACGCTGCCTGTGCAGCAAAACATCCGCATACCACTACGGCAATTACCCCGGAAAATCCAAGGATATGATCACTTATCAGGTATGAGAGATACGCAGCAACAAGGGTTGCAGTCTGATGAATGTGAGAGTGAAGCGGGGTTCGCTTGAGAACACCTCTGAGGAGATAACCGGTGATTCCACCGATCACAATTCCACCAACAAACGAGATCAAAACTGAACTTGCAAACTGCATTGAAGTATGTGAAACTGAGATCTTCTGATCAAGCAATGACGCAGCGATGAGAGCGAGAACCATCTGAAACATAACAATCGCAGCGGCATCGTTGAGGAGACTCTCACCTTCAACCAGAATCTGAAGGCGTTTGGGAACCCCTATCTCCTTGAAGATGGATATCACCGCTGCAGGATCGGTTGCCGAGATAAGTGCACCGAAGAGAAGGGCATATAGGAGGGGTAGGGGAGAGAAGAGAGAGAGCAATACACCGATGATAACACCTGATATTACCACCCCAATGATAGCAAGCCCAAGCACAGGAAAGAGGTTTCTGGTGAGTAGCCGGGTATTCATGGCTATGGCAGACTCAAAAATCAGAAGGGGGAGAAAGAGGTACAGGATAATATCTGTACTTGGGACCATTCCCTGAAATGACTTCAGGGTGGAAACATGAGGGACGATAAAAGAAGAAAAGACATAGCCGGTGATTACAAGGCCTATAGTATAGGGCATCTTTAGATGTCTTAGAGTAATTGCTGTTATGATAGCGATGAGCAGGAGCGTAATGACGATTGTTTCATCGGCTATCAGGAGATTTTGAGTCATGGCCTGTATATCCTAATAATTCTTTGACTTTTGAGGGTTATGAACTGTCGGATAGACGTATCGGAGAAAAGAAAGAACAGATTACTGAAAAAAGGGTTTTCAAATATTATTCCAGGAACATCCTTTAATCAATAAAAAGGGACCAATATCGGAATGCATGATAGCTATAATAATTATGCATTTGGGGTGGGGGTATTAGAG
>NZ_DATMYY010000079.1:0-10713 GCF_035560735.1 Methanospirillum sp. | reverse complement strand
GTAATAAGATAAACATAATACTGCATTTTCAGAGCAGATCAACCCGAAGATCGCGGGAAATGGAAAGGAAAAATAGTGAATCAATCTACATCTCATAAGAACCGAAGTCTTGAAGTCTGACAAGACTGAATTACCAGTAATATGGATAAGAAGCGGGTCAGGGACTACATGACCGCCGATGTTGATACTATCAATATGAATCAGACCGCGCGTGATGTGATCAATGCCATCAAGGTCACATCACATGACGGCTTTCCCATTGTGGACAGAAACGTGGTCATTGGGTATATATCGGCCCGAGACCTCCTCTTCGCACACCCGGATACACCGGTCAGAGAAATAATGAGCCAGCATCTGATCGTTGCAGATCCCGAGATGGCGATCGGTGATGTTGCACGGGTCATCATCAGATCTGGGATTCAGAAACTGCCGGTGGTGAACGAGAAGAACGAACTTCTTGGAATCATCTCAAACACCGATGTGGTCAGATCACAGATCGAGCATGTCTCACCTGACAAAGTATACAAACTGATGGATACCATCGAACGGCTTCACGGTATTAAACCACATCTTTCAAAAGGACCTGTAATGGTCAGCACGCTCCTTCCTACCCAGTCACGGATCTATATGGATGAACTTGAGGGGAGAATATACGAGATCAAGAAAGGACTGGCAGAGCCGGTCATCGTGATAAAAAAACCTGACCAGAATATTCTCGTAGATGGTCACCACCGTGCAGTAGCAGCCAAAAGACTCGGGATCAAGATCCTGGAGGCTTACCTGATAGAGATAACTGAGGACTTCGAACTCGGTCTTGAGCGAACTGCACGGACAATGAAACTCAGAACTGTTGATGATATCCAGATCATGGATTACGCCCGTCACCCGCTTGTAGCAGGAACACACCGGTTCGGTGGGGCAATGGTTGTTGGAGAGCCGATCAGAAACAGGGAAAAAGAAGATTAGGAGCCTTCGCACCGGGTGTCGTACTCATCGTTGAGCATATGTTCGGTGACGATAGTGCCATCCGCGATCACGACATCAGGCCAGATCCGGGTATTTGAATGAACAGTAACCCGGTTGCGGATCACGCAGCGTGGCCCGATCACTGACCCGTGTTCAATGCTGCATCCATCTCCGATCATTGTCTCATTGTCAACAATAGTCCCTGATACTGATGAACCCTGTCCGATGACCACCCGATTATAAATGGATGACGAGAGGAGTCTGACATTATTCCGAATCACGCAGTTCTTGCCGATGGAAGTATACGGGCCGATAAGCACATTATCTCCAATTGAGGTTCCTGAACCTATCACAACCGGGCCGACTATTCTACTGTTGTTACCAAGGTAGATCGAATTCCCAAAATCAACAGGTCCCTGGATGTTGGCGTTCTTCACGTCAAGATCACCGCTGATGTTGGCATATCGCATCTCCTGAAGTTTCCACTTTTCGGCCTGCCTGAGCGAAGCAGGACTTCCTACATCAGACCAGTTTCCCCTGGCGAGCCATCCATTGAGGGGGAGGTTCTTCTCCATCAAAAGTGGGAAAAGGTTCTTGGCAAAATCAAATTTTACTCCATCCGGAATGTACTCAAAGATATCAGGAGAGCAGACGTACATACCGGTAGAGGCAAGGTTAGAAAAGATCTCTCCTGGCCCCGGTTTCTCCCTGAACCTGCGGATCCGGTTCTCCACATCGATCTCGGCGATACCGTACTCAGACGGTTCATCGATGCTGATAAGCCCGATCGTGACGATAGCGGCACTTTTCAGGTGCTCACGGTAGAACTCCAGAAGGTTGAGATCTGTGACGTGATCTCCACCAACGACGAGAAATGGTTTGTCTCCAAGGTACTGTCTGGCGTTATTGACACTACCTGCTGTCCCGAGTTTGCTCTCTTCATACACATACGTAATGCTGACACCGAGCAGGGCACCATCGCCGAGCGATTGCTCAATGGCATCTCCCTTATACCCCAGCGTTATGACCACATCATGGAAACCAAGGTTGGAGAGATGGGATACCAAGTGTTCAATGGAAGGCTTATTGACTATAGGAATACAGGGCTTCGGGCGTTCGAAAGTGAGAGGACGCAGACGTGTCCCTTCTCCTCCGCACATAATGCAGACCTTCATGCTTGTATCAGTATTCGCCCTGCCCGAATATATGAACTCGGAGAATAGGGTTAAAGAGTGTCGAGGCTGATACCGTCGAAGTCCTGCACAACTTCGTTCAGATCCTTGACACCAAAGGCAGTTTTCACTGCCGATATTTCAAGTTCTGATGCAACTGCACACATGTAATCAAGCACATCAATAGAGAGTTCTTTCTTTACCTTGCTCTGCTTCATCTGTTCAGCGAGCCGACTCAGGGTATCAGGGTCCTCTCCCCTGAGCCGGGCCAAACTGATAACACACATATAGATCCTGGTGAGATTTCGATCAGTGCCCGTAATAGTATCAAAAAAATTCCGAAGAACCTGAGCCTGAAAGATCTCACCTCCCATGTTTGTGGATTTATCTTGTGGATAGTATAAAAATGTGGCGAAGGTTACTTCGCAGTGCTCACAATTTTGATGATGTCTCCATCCTTGAGTAGAGCAGTCTCTTTGATCCTCATCTTTGTCTTGGCATCAATAGCATACAAAAAGCCCTTGCCAATATCGGTGTGGACCTGATATGCGAGATCGTGAGGAGTTGAACCCTTCTTCATCAGGAAAGCATCAGGAAGTACTCTCCCTTTTGCATCTGTGAGATGGGTCTCATCTTCAACCGGGTAGACTACAATCTGATCAAGAAGCTCAAAGACGGCGCGGTTTATCACCTGCTGCACCCCGGTACCTCCGTATGTCTCCATGAAGCCACGGATCTTGGCAAGGCCTTCCTGCTGGGCGGCGTTGAGTGACACACCATCAGGAATTCTGAAGGATTCGTCACCTGGATGATAGATAATCAGGTTGTGTTCAGCAGCAGAGCGAAGTACAAGTTCGGCAGCGCCGGAGATGAGACTGATACCTGCACCCTTCACTTTGGCAATGAGTTCGGCAGGAGCCTGATCTGCTTTATTGCCTGCCTGGATCATCGGTTTTGAATATTTCAGAAGAATACGTGCAAATTTTTGGAGATCTTCTGCCTGCGCAGATCTGAAGTTTATCCCTGATTCGCGTTCGGCATCTACAACGTGCTCTTCCCTGATAGAAAGTCCTGCAAGCAATTCAGCAAGCCCCGCATACACGTTGTAATTTTTAACCTGGGCCTGGCGCTGCATCTTTGACCAGTGCTTTTCGATAATCCCAAAAAGCCACATCGTCATTTCAGTCTCAAGCATCGGGATCTCTTCAAGTGGATCATGCGATCCTATATCGTCAGGAGTACCCTCAATATCAGTCGCGCCACTAGCGTCTATGACATTGATGATGGCATCAGCCTGCCTCAGATGATCAAGGAACTGATTGCCGAGCCCTTTCCCGGTGTAAGCATCAGGGACAAGCCCTGCAACATCAATCAGGTGAACAGGAACATACCGTATCCCGTCAACGCAGACTCCGCACCGATGCTCAAGAGAAGTACAGGGACAGGGAACTCGTACGTATGCGACTCCCCGGTTTGCATCTATTGTGGTGAAGGGATAGTTTGCTATTTCAGCCGGCGCTAACGTAGCCGCCCGGTAAAGGGTTGATTTTCCGCAGTTTGGTTTACCTGCCAGTGCAAGAGTGATCATAGCTCGTACCTTAAACCTATGCGGTCTAACCGATATGTATGGGGTACTCTACCAAAAAGATCTGGTATTTTGATAAACCCGGTAGCGGGAACACCCAGGATGCCCTCAGGATTGCAACAGAGCGGGCAAAGGAACTTGGAATACGATCTCTGATTGTGCCAAGCACTAGTGGGCAGACCGCAAAAACAGCTTCAGATACTTTGCAGGGAACCGAGATTTCCCTGATTGTGGTCTCTCATGTCGTTGGGTTCTCTAGCCCTGGTGTCTGGGAGTTTGATAATAAAATCGCAGATGAGCTCAGAGAGCAAGGGGTGAAGATCATCACCGGGACACATGTGCTTTCAGGTCTCGAACGCGCGTTCTCATCCTCGCCAAAAATTGGCGGGGGGTCCCGGAGTGAGGCAGTAGCCGAAGCACTCAGACGGATAATTGCAATAGGTCTCAAGGTCGCAGTTGAGTGCACGCTTATCGCTGCTGATCAGGGAGTCATTCCGGTTACCGAAGAGGTAATAGCACTTGGGGGAACAGCCAGCGGAGTGGATACAGTTTGTGTCATAAGACCTTCACATACCAGCCGGTTCTTTGACCTCCAGGTCCGGGAGATTGTTGCTATGCCACGGGAGCGATGAGCATGGCTGGAAGACCTTTTGCTGATACAATAAGCCTTCTCAGTAAACCGGTGCTCTGGCTGCCGGGTTTGTATGCAGGAGCCTTGGCCACAGCATTCATCTGGCTCGCTTTCTCAGGAGGGGAATTTATCGCAGGGAAGATGCTCTTCCTCGGGGCGGTTATTTTTCCCTTCTTTGTTGCAGGTGCACTCGGTTGCATGAAAAGCGGGGAGTATACCATATCTCTCTTCGGGAGATCTGCAGCCAGGTTCTTCTTTCCAATTCTGCTTCCAGCAGTGATAGCTGGCGCCATAATCATCCTGCTCCTGATTCTCTGTAGTATCCCCTTTGCTATATCAGGGCACTCCGATCCATCTATGATTGCAGGTTTATTCATCGGAATTACCATCCCGGTTTTTATCTTTGCATTTTTTGCTGACAATGTGGCAGTCTCGGAGGGCCTTGCCGTATTTACATCATTGAAACAGAGCATGATGCTTGCCTCACGCTCAATCTTCACGATAATCACCTGCATTGTTGTCAGTCTGATAAGTGTAGGTGTTGTTGGAACCATTCTGGCTACAGTCTGGGGAATGATTCTTTCGGATAAGTTCACCGAGTACATCAACCTTGGGGCCGCAGAGCAGCAGAAGATCTTCGCCGGATTCAGTCTTTCAGACTGGCAGAGGATCCTCGGTTATGACGGACTTGTGGTAACCGCGGTAACAATAGGGGTAAGTCTGATAATTCTGGTGTCATTCTTCATTGTATACAAACATCAGTGTTACCTTTCTGCCCTTTCAGTCCCAACTCCCGTTATGCCTCAAACAGGAGAGTATGACGAAAAGGGACGATGGTATAAGTATTGAAAAAAGATTAAAACACAGGGATAAGCACAACCCATAGAAGAGCAGTGACCACTCCTCCCCCAAGGGTTGCCAAAAAGTTTGTTCCTGCATTCCCAATCACTTTTTTGTTCTCAAGAACTTCTCCGATGAGACTGTCTATATTTGCACCGATAAGTCCTCCAGCCACACATGCAATAAATACCGGTATATCAGCAACACCTAATAGGACGGCACATGCACCAATGAATACAGCAGCAAAAAGACCTGCAATCTCCCCAGTAAGGGAAACACCGCCATTTGTTCCTTCATCTACTGGCTTTAATGTGGTTATGAGATAGGGGCGTCCTGAACAGACACCGATCTCTCCCGCAACGGTGTCAGAAGCAGCAGTTGCCACACTCCCGAGGTAGACAGCGATGAAGACAGGGTGATGTGATACACCAAAACAGACAGCGGCAACCACCGACACCAGCCCGTTGGCAAAGACATTGATATATCCCCTGACGCCTCCACTTTCCTGCTCGACATGAAGGCTCTTTTTATACTCCATCTGGTACCGGGTCGCTGCTGCACCAAGGATAAAGAACGCAAGCATGATCATAAACCATGATATCCCGGCAAACACGATGAGTAAAATTCCAACAAGTGCTGCAGAAAAGAGGCCGGCAATATCAGCGGTCTTCAGACGGTATGCAAAGTACGCAAACCCGAATGAGATAAAGGCTGCAGTCGCAACCAGCGGGAGATCGGCCTGGAACTCAAGATTCTCTAAAAGTAGCATCGCCATGGCGACTCCTATCAGTTCGCCGGTTATTGCATAGGATTTCTTCTGTAGGATGGCATACAGCAGGATCGCCACCGTCACTCCAACAACCGCTGAAAGCCAGGTCCCTGCAGTCATATAAAAAATTACAAGGGTAGTCACCAGCAGACCGCCAATCATCGCGAGTGCATACTCTACAGGCCTTCCACCAGAATAGAAAAAGATGAGTTCACGGGTTGCTACAATCAGTACTGTTGCACAGAGAACAAATGCCGGGACAAACCCAAAGAAACTGAGGACACCCAGAATGAACAGGGCGAGAGGAAGGGCTAGATCATTCATTCTGATACAGATGAACGCAGAGGTAAGGATCAGGAAAAATCCGGCCATTCCGGGGGGCATATGGGGTGCAAGCAGAGTAAGGGCAATAGCGGCAATGAATGCCTGCCATCTCCCCGGTATTATCATAGTACATAATTGGAGGATACATCAGATGAAGGTATCAGGATCAGACGATAGAAACCCTTTATCCAGACACCTCTAACGGTACCACTCAATGAATTCTGAACACAGGTTAATCCGCGATGGCTTCCTGTTAGGCAGGTCTCTTCTCGCGACCCTGACTGTGCTTATCCTATTTACAGCAATCACCACAGCCACACCCTCATTTTATCCAAATGAGGGAAAGATACCTCTTAAGGTCCAGTTCACTCTTCCCGGAGGGGATAGTTGCGACTCGGTCAAATGGGATTTTGGAGATGGGAACTCGTCAGCAGAAGTCAGCCCATCATACTCATACACCAGAATGAGTTTCTTTTATCCACTCTGTGTATGCACCCTTCCCGGAGCGACGGTGACCTATTCCTTTGGCAAGATAGTTCCTGAAAATGCAGTTTTCAAAGGAGTGGATGAAACCCCCCAGACACCAACCGATGTGAAGGTGGATGTCAAATCAGACAGTCTGGATCTCCAAGGTATCATAAAACAGGGAACCGTGTTTTACAACCTAGGCCTTTACGATTACGCTGCCACATCTTACAAGAGTGCCATCCAGAAATCTGGTTCTGATCCGCAGCTCCTGGCAAAGTATGGGGACATTCTCGCAGGCCTTTCACGGTGGGAAGAGGCAAAAAATGCGTATAACCAGTCACTTGCCATAAAGCAGGACAAGGATGTGCTGAATTCATATGGAGGAGCCCTTGTTCAGCTAAAGAAGTATGATGCAGCTCTTACTGCTTTCAACCAGTCACTTACCATGGAATCATCCAACTCAGGCGCATGGGCTGGAACAGCCAGAGCAGATATAGGACTAAAACAGGTGAATGAGTCTGCAGCAGCATTCCAGAAGTCACTGGATATTGATGCATCACAGCCACTGGTCTGGAAAGAGTACGGTGATGTACTCATGAAAGCTGACAGAAGCACTGACGCAATAACTGCATATGAGAAAGCAATAGCCCAAGGGGTTTCTGGTGCTGACATTTTTATCAGTTATGGAGAAGCCCTCAGGAAAGCAGGACGCAACGCTGAGGCTGAAAATGCAATTGCAAAAGGCCGCAGCATGCAGAGTAAATTATACGTATCAAATATAGACGGCAATGTGCATTGTACAGCTGGCGGAGTGATGGGATAAGTCAAACATTTTTTCTACACCTATAATTTCTGCCAGACCGACATTCCATCAGATACATTACCCATCGCCCACAAACGGATAAGAAATGCCCTTGTCCGATCCACTTCCCAAAAATTATGAGTATCGCGAGGTTGAGGCGCGATGGCAGAAAATCTGGAAGGAAGAAGACCATTACTTTCAAGAAAACTCAGATAAACCTCAATTCGTCATAGATACCCCTCCGCCATACCCGACCGGGGAATTCCATATAGGTAACGCCTTTAACTGGTGTTACATCGATTTTCTCGCAAGATACAAGAGGATGAAAGGATATAACGTGATGTTCCCCCAGGGATGGGATTGTCACGGCCTTCCAACCGAGGTCAAGGTAGAAGAGACACATAATATCACCAAAAATGATGTACCCCGCCAACAGTTTCGGGAGATGTGCCGCGCTCTTACCATCGGTAACATTGAGAAGATGCGTGCATCTATGCGTCGCATGGCGTTCTCAATAGACTGGTCGCACGAATACATCACGATGATGCCGTATTACTACGGCAAAACCCAACTCTCTTTTTTACGGATGTTTGAAGCCGGTCAGATTTACCAGAGCAATCATCCGGTCAACTATTGTCCACGTTGCGAGACTGCGATTGCATTTGCTGAGGTCAATTACAGTGATCGGACCACATCTCTGAATTTTTTCAACTTTGATGGTATCGAGATAGCAACAACCAGGCCCGAACTCCTTGCAGCCTGTGTTGCAGTGGCAGTTCATCCCACAGATGAGCGATACGCAGGGAAGGGAGGAAAAACCCTGAAAGTTCCTCTCTTCGGGCATGAGGTTCCGATCATCACCGATGAGGCTGTAGACCCCGCCTTTGGATCTGGTGCGGTCATGATCTGTACCTTTGGTGACAAGCAGGATGTTCTCTGGTGGAGAACGCACAATCTCCCCCTGCGTAAGGCCATCGACAAAACAGGGAAGATGACCGGCATTGCAGGGAAATATGTTGGTATGACATCAGGGGATTGCAGAAAAGCAATCCTTGCCGAGATGCAGGAGCAGGGCATCCTCATAAGGCAACAGCCGCTCCAGCAGCGGGTCGGCACATGCTGGAGATGTAAAACTCCTATTGAGATCCTGTCTGAAAATCAGTGGTTTGTAAAAATTCCACACGAAGCAGCGCTCAAAGCCGCTAAAGAGGTGAAGTGGTATCCAGAGCATATGTTCCTGCGGATGGAGAACTGGATCGAACAAATGGAATGGGACTGGTGTATCTCCCGCCAGCGACTCTTTGCCACTCCAATCCCAATCTGGTTTTGTAAGGACTGTGGTGAGGTCATAATCCCTGAAGAGGCAGACCTTCCGGTTGATCCAACCGTTGATAAGCCAAAAAAACCCTGCCCCAAATGCGGCAGTACCTCGTTTGCTGCTGAAACTGATGTGCTTGATACCTGGATGGACTCATCAATATCAGTCCTTCATGTAACAGGCTGGGATGGTAGTCAGAAAAAGCCACCACTCTTCCCTGCCCAGATCAGACCTCAGGGACATGACATCATCAGGACATGGGCTTTTTATACAATTCTTCGGGCAGTTTCACTTGTAGGTGGCAGACCATGGGACCAAATCCTGGTCAACGGAATGGTGCTTGGTGAAGACGGCTTTAAGATGAGCAAAAGCCGTGGTAATGTCACAGTTCCGGAGGAGATTTTGAGCCAGTACGGGGCAGATTCCCTGCGCCAATGGGCTGCTGCAGGCGCTGCAACAGGGTCTGATATTCAGTTCAACTGGAACGATGTTGTTGCTGCCAACAGGTTCCTGACAAAGATGTGGAACATCTCCCGGTTCGCCCTAATGCAACTCTCACGCGAACCCTACAACGAAAAAGCACCTATTACCGCCCTTGCTGACCGCTGGCTCTTAGTCCGGCTCGATCAAACAATCCGTGAGGTCTCTGATGGTTTTGAAACATACCAGTTTGACAGAGGACTTCGCATGATCAGAGAGTTTGCATGGGATGTCCTCGCAGACAACTACATCGAGATCGTTAAGGGGAGATTATATGGTGGCAGTGGCAGGGATGGTGCCTGTGTTGCAATTCAGACTGCATTAAACAGCCTCTGCAGAATGATGGCCCCGTACACACCATACTTTGCCGAAGAAATCTGGTCAGCAGCGTTTGAGGGCTCGGTGCATAAACAGCACTGGGTGGATTTCACCTACACTGATCCACAGGCACTCGCTGACGGGCAGATGCTGGTTCGGATTGTCACTGAGGTCCGCAGATACAAACATGACAAGAATCTTGCGTTAAATGCCCCTCTCGGGACAGTAACAGTATATACACCTGACCTGATCGATGATGCCGGAGATGGAAGTCTGGCCTTGAACTGTACATTGAAATACATGGCAGGAAAGCCTGAACTCAGGCAGGTTACTACTGGTGTCTCCTTCAACATGGGAATCATTGGTCCGGCACTCCGCGGTCAGGCAAAAGGTTTCATGCAGGCAATCGAAGCACTGCCAAAAGAGCAACTGATTGAACTGCCAAAGTCCGTTGTGGTGGGAGGAGAAGAGATAGCAGTACCTGAGGGATCAGTAATCCCCCAGATGACTTACACTGTGGCCGGTGCTGCAGTTGAGATAATTACAGCCCAGGATGACCTTATCATCACCGTTGAGCAGAAAGAGCAACCCAATTAGGATCAATCAACACCTCAATAATTTTCATCTCAAATTTTTACCACATTTAATAACAGAACAAGAGGGTTTTGATGGAAAGTTGTGATTTTAATGATGATCTCGAAAAATAACCTGATTTCTTTTCTTAAAACTCATGCACAAACACTGCTTGCAGGGTATTTATGTATCAGTTGTGCCATAGGCCTGTTCTATAAATTTATAATTGCAGTTTTCCAGCCCCTGACATCAGATACCGTTTTGCCTGGAATTATTGCAATGGAGATATGGAGACATCAGAATGGATTACTGCAGGATATGGTTCTCCCCGCCCCTGATCCAAACATCATTGAAGATGTATGTTTTTTCCTCATTCCTCAAATATTGTCAAATTTTAATCCTCTTGCTCTAAAAATATCAGGATTCTTAATTTTTATCTGTATCATTCTGATCTTCTCGCTCATCCT
>NZ_DATMYY010000078.1:0-3137 GCF_035560735.1 Methanospirillum sp. | reverse complement strand
GTATAGTAAGTAACTCTACTTGCACTATGAACCAGAAATTAAACGGGTATCACTGCCCGGTTGAAGCTGCACTTGTGGTTATTGGTGGAAAATGGAAAGCGCTTATCATTTGGCAGCTTAAATCCGGAACTCTGCGTTTTACAGAATTAATGGATCGTCTTCCCATGGTCACCCCCAGGATGATGACAAAACAACTGCGTGAGCTCGAACAGGATGCTGTTATTACGAGGACCGTATATCCTGAAGTCCCTCCACGCGTTGAATATGCATTGGCACCTCTCGGAAAATCGGTTGTGCCAGTTCTGGACTCACTCTGCGTATGGGGTGCAGAATATCTCACAAGCCATGGGTGCCCTATTCAAAAGAAAACCTGTAAAAACCAGGGTCCTAAATCAGTACTGCGAGAACCAGATCTTCAAGAAGAACCCGTAATAAAACGCCGGGTGTAAAGGCGTACATAGATTTATATTACACAGATCTGGGCACTAACCTGATTATATTCTGTGCCCATCACACTGAAGATAACAGACATTGGCATCCCAGAACTCATCACGATTAACTTCAGGCTCCCAGTTTTTACCAGAGGGGCTGATACAGGATGTGATTCTAATTCAGACGTAATAATATTGAATCTTTCACCGATAATGTTCGACGAAGCCATGTGATGTCAACCTGTAACTTATTCAGGAGTCATCTCTAAAAGGTTCCGTGCCTTTTTCTCATCCTCATCAGCCTCCTTTTCTCTTCCAAGAGCACGAAGAATAATCGCTCTTTGATCAAAAGCCCTGGGTTCATCCTCTGATCGCCTTATGGCTTCTTCAATATCCATAAGGGCAGTATCATACTGCTTCCAATCAAGATGAATCCGTGATTTCATGATCCATGCTGCCGAATGTTCAGGATAATGTGAACAGACTAAATCAAAGTACCTCAATGCCTCTTCATGACGAGATAACTGGTAGAGAGCAATACCCTTATTCATGAGTGTAATCCCGTCATCAGGGTTTATCCATAAGGCACGGTCCAGGTACTGCAGGCCTTCCTCAAACCTTCCAAGATCCAGAAGACAACGACCTTTCTGGATAAGGTAACTCATATTGTCAGGTTGTGCCTGAACTGCAATGTCAAAATTCTGAAGTGCATCTTCAAGTAAATCCTTTGATTGATTCCTTTCATAAAGAGCAAGCAGAGTGACACCTTTATTGTATGATATTTCATCATCATTTGTGTTGATAGAAAGAAGGTGATCAAAGACCTGCAATGCTTTTTCATATTGAGATGATTTCAGGTAACTCATACCTGCAGTTCTCAATGTTGAAAATGCCAACTCATCCTCGCCTGAATTCATAAGGAACTCAGCCTTTCTCTCCATCGCATCCCCAAAAAACCGATCTTGAACAGGGACCTGCCCATATGCTTCTAATGCCTGAGCACTCTGACCTGCCGCCTCAAGTATGGCACCTTTCTTCATCAGGATGAGGCCTAGTCTCATTGGCTCATCTGAAGAGTTCAAATATGACTGATTATATGCTGATATCGCTTCATCATTTCTTCCAAGACTTTCAAGTATCCCGGCTTTGTTGAACCACATAGCTGCCTGATCTGGTTTTATCGCAAGTGCATGTTCACAAGCATCAAGTGCTTCAACCAGAACCTCTCCATTATTCAATCCGGTAGAAATCAAAATGGAGACTTTCAATTGCCATGCATCATAATAATCAGGTTTGATTGATATTGCCTTTTCAATATAGGACAAGGTTTCTTGCATCAGGTCAGGCATCTCATGATATGAAGCCTGTCCAAAGAGAGAAAGGGCCCGATTCATGAATTCTTTTGCCTGATCTTCGTTAATATCATTATCAGAAAGCACAGAACCTGAAGATACATAATTTGGCGCCTGTATTATTGATGTTTCAGTCATTACAGGTTCGATCGTCTGCATCTGCGCTTTATCCAATATGGTCTGAGAAGAAAACCTATTAATTTCTTTTGAGTCTCCAGACTTGCCCTCAACCAGAGGATGTATCCTGATTCCGCCAAACCGCTTAGTCTTGGCTCGATCAAGGTTTTTCAGATAGGTTTTATTAGCACCATCAAACTGGAGAGCATTCTCAAAACATACCACAGACTGCTCATTATCTCCAGTTTTAGACAAAGCCACACCAAGAGCATTCCAGGCCTTATGGTTGGTAGATTCTACAATAGTTACTGCATGCAGCTTCTCAACTGCTTCGGCATACCGTCCTTCTTTATAAAGTCTAATACCTTCCTGGAATGTACTCATTTCAGTTGTATAAGTTGATTAGATTCATCAATGATTATCATATCGCTGATAGCAATAGGCAAGACCACTATTATACTAATTAATACATGAATTAATGTATTCCAGTATCCCAGTTACCAGTCTTTTTGCATAGCAAGTTTTCGAAGATCTGCAGGCATCAATTCGATCGCATACCTTAGCGAGGTACGTGGCATCTTCTGCTTATTCTTCATGACATACTCAAAAATAATCTGCTGGTGCTTGCGACTCGCCTCCTTTAGGAGCCACCCATAGCCTTTTTGGACCATATCATCTTCATCAGTGAGTAACAGGTCTGCAATCCTAATAGCTTCTTCTAGAAATTTCCCATGTTTTGCTGGAATAATCAGTGACACTGCAGCAGCCCTTCTCATCCAACGATTATCTGATGTAGTCCACGCGATTAGTTCAGTAATACATTCGGGATATGCATCAACCAGGTCTCCTACAGCATGATTACAGAAACTATCACACATAGCCCAGTTGGATATATATGTAGAAACCCAGGACCTAATTATCGGCATATCTGCAGGAGTAAGTTGACTGGATATAGTTGCCATCCAATTTGAAACAATAAAGGCATCCTCCATATAACCCGAGGAATACAATTCTTGACAAAGAGTAAAAATCTCTTGCTTTTCCCTATTTTTGATTTCGCCCCAATACTTCTTAGCAATTTTTCCGACAACGGCGCTTTTTACCCCATAGCACCGAATATCCTCCTTAAAAAATCTTTTTGCTCCTTTCTGTATCTCTTCCTGACTATTTTTCATAAGGTCATTTCTGACCATCTCAATAATCGGATCCACAAAAAACATTGGAAGGGATAAATGAT
>NZ_DATMYY010000077.1:0-2000 GCF_035560735.1 Methanospirillum sp. | reverse complement strand
GAGATGGGGAAATCCCCTAATAATGCCTAAATATAAAAGATTACTACTCCTTTTTTGGGTAATGATAATCGGGGTTACATCTCTTGCAACAGCAGGGATTCCACCACTGAGTGGCAATATAACAACAGATACTTCACTGACAGTAAAGATTGTTGATGTTTCTGCAACAATAGATGTGAGCCAAATCGGTGAGATTCCGCTCGGTCAGGTCCCTGATGAACGAATATCAATTACCACATCAGTGGTTAATACTGAAGCCAATGTGCTATCTGGGCTGCGCATCAAAACATTTCTGGTGAAGGAAGGACGAGAGGATACAATTAGTACCCAGTTGGGAAGCGATTTTAGGAATGTTGAATTAAAACCTGGGGAAGTAAAAGTTTTCACAAATAACTATATGATATCAAAAACTCTCAAACCCGGTAATTACAAGGTAATGATCAGAATTGATTCAGATGAGAAAGGGAGTAATTCATTTGTCCAATACATTAGTGATCATCCTGTAAAAATCGGCGCATATGCAGAAGCAGGAGGATCTGTGCCAATATACTCTCCCAGTTCAATTGAAAATCCGGGGTCATACCTGCTGATGAGGGACATTCAGGTTGGGGATCGGAGTGCTGGAATAAAAATTGCCAGTTCAGATGTCACAATTGATGGAGGAGGCCACACAATACAGGGAATTTCCACCGGGTTTAATTCAGCGATATATGCAGACGGAGGCAACACAATTAAAAATATTAATATCAGAAACTGTGTGCTTGACGGAGTTGATTTCGGAATCTGGTTTTATCGTATTGAGAGCGGATCCATTGTAAATTGCACATTTAAAAATTGTAAAAATATCGGCATACGTCTGGATCAGTCACGTTCCATATCAATTTCTGATAACAGCCTCGAAAATAATGTAATGGGCATCGGCGCATTCCAGTCAGTTGGAAATAAAATATTCAATAACTACCTGAAAAACCAATTCAACGCCGCTGCTAATGATGATCAACGTAACTTTTGGAATAGTGAAAAACAGGCAGGGACCAATATTGCAGGCGGAAGTATAAAAGGAGGTAATGTATGGCTCGATTTAAACGGAACCGGATACTCTGCTTCGAATCCGGATCAGAACCATGATGGAATTATCGATTCCCCATATACTATCAATGGAAATAATATCGATTATTTCCCCATATCCATCAATCAGGTTGCAACAGCCCAACCATCAGCCACACAAACACCTAACATTTCCCAGGATCAGACCGAACTTGTGATAAATGCATCAGATAATGTCTCAATTTCAACAACAGGTATTGCCGATAACCAGACAGGTATCCATGAAGAAGAAAAGATAAACACTTCTTCCCAATCACAAACAAAGGAGACAGAGAAAAAGGACCCGAGTAGTGGATATTTTGCAGAGTTGGTTCTAAGTAATTTGAATGCTACTGATAGTATTTGTAAATCATCTGGTCTTCCTGTAACGTGTACGATAGAAAATGTTGGAGATCTAGGGGCCAAATACTTCTCAGTTCATTACTATCTGTCAGATGACCAGGTAATTTCAGGAACAGATAAAGAACTCGGTTACCACACGTTTGAAAACCTTAACCCTCATGATAAACAGGAACTTGCTGATACCCTCCAGATACCTACGGGAACACCTGCAAAGATGTTTTTTATCGGTGCAATAGCCGACCCATCCAACGACATCTATGAGAAAGATAAGATCAACAACACGGTACTCCTTAATCACCGGGTGCAGATCAAAGACTGTTAAATTAATTGGGGCAATTCTCCAGAAGATACCAGCCTTTTTTCCCATACAGAGTCTGGCCCTGATTCAAAGTCAATTGCGAATACAAAATTCCCCCATTCTGCATCCTAAATAGGCGCTCGTTAATTCTTCAAGATTGGCTATTTGGTTGAACTCAGTATCATTCCATAAGATTGAAACTGTATGAATAGTGGCCCTTGAGACAAAGGTGTAAAACGGGAAACTACAAAAT
>NZ_DATMYY010000076.1:0-12023 GCF_035560735.1 Methanospirillum sp. | reverse complement strand
ATATAACAGATGGTAGTAAAATGGGGGGCATTGAAGTATGATCTCAGTATTCAGACCTGATCCTGAGCGGATGCGACTGAAAGGGGATCTTGACGGACTAATAAAAATTGTCAGAACATCTTCTGATACGCCCCTCAGGGTAGAATCTGCACTTGCTCTTGGGAGGATGCAGACACCGCGTGCAGTACCTGAATTAATCTCCCTCCTCAGTGATCCTGATCCCAGAGTCGTGGATGCAGCATCAGAAGCACTTGAGTTTATCGGAAAACCAGCTGTCCGCCCTCTGATAGAGAGTTACAACAGCGCTGATGAAACGGTAACACGCTGGCTGCATAGAACATTGCTCAGACTTGGTCCGTCGGTTGTTCAGGAGATCCTGGCATGTACTCCAATTCTAAATGAAGCAGGAGAAGAGCGGGCTGCATATACCCTTCTCAGTTATGGCAAACCAGTTCTTCCAATCCTGGTAAGTGCCCTGGGATCTGAAGAGCGTCGAACTGCACGAATGGCAGAAGCTATGATCGAAACAGCCGGGCGCGAAGCTGTCCCATACCTGATCCAGGCTCTTGATAATCAGGATGAGGAAGTCAGGGCGCGTTCAGCCGCACTTCTTATTCTCCTTGGCGATCAGGTTGTTGCTGATCTACTCTCCTCATGCTCACAGGACAGGGATGAAACCCGCGATCTCAAATTCTATATTATTCAGGAGATTGGCAGGCCTGCTCTTGAGCCTCTGTATGATTCACTTAAAGATCCCAACCCGGTCACCTCCTCAATGGCACTAAAGGTCTTCATGGAGATCGGTGATGCAGCTATCGTACCGCTTATCAGAGGATTGTATGATGAAGATCCTGAGATTCGAGCGGTTTCAGAGAACGCCCTGATAAGAATAGGGGAGCCTGTTGTTGATCACCTCATCAGGGAGATACCTCTCCACAAAGAGAATGATAGAGAGCAGATCAGTTCAGTCCTTATAAGAATCGGAGAGCCGGGAATTCCTCACCTTACTCAGGCGCTTTTCAATCCTTCTGCTGATATTGCCAAGACAATATCGGGTATTCTTCCAAGGCTGGGATCGGTTTCAGCTCCCTGGTTACTCCAGGAGGTTGAAGAAAGAGGAGATGAGGCAACCGGTCCGGTAGCACGGGTGTTCAGAGAAATGGGCAGACTGGCTTTTCCAATCCTGGAGGATGCCATTCCAACCCGTGGAGGAAAGACTGCCACATTTGCCATTCGAATGCTGAGGGAGATCGATCCAGTAAGAGCCATCGAACCTCTGATTGAGGCCCTCTCAAACCATGACAACAGGGTCCGCGAAGCAGCAATGGATGAACTGATGCAGATGGGTGACATGGTGACACCCAGGTTCATTCATGTTCTCTCTTCAGGAAATGAGAACGCTGCGATGCTTGCAGATACTGCACTCAGACAGATGGGGTCTGATGCAGCACCAGACCTCGCTGATGCCCTCGGTGATACACTATCGGCGGATCCGGCAAAGATTAGTTCGATTCTTTCTGATATCGGGAGCGATGCTGTGCCCTATCTTATCCCGATGATCGTCCCGGGCAGCCCGGGACAGGCTCATGCATACAGTATTGTAAAAAATCAGGGAGCAAAGGCAGTTCCAGAATTACTTAATGCACTTGGATCAGCAGGACCTGATCTAACCAGGGCAATTAAGGATCTTTTAGCAATATCATTTGAAAAGGAACCCGGTGTTTTCATAGAACAGATGATGAAGCAGGGAAAAGGAGTCAGCCTGGATACAATAAGTGAGATAATCCGGTCTTCTCCAGAGCAGGTTATTCCCCATCTCATCAGTTTGATTAGTACTGGTGATGCTGATCAGGTCCAATTTGCAGGTGATCTCCTCGGTCAGTTTGGAGAGTCTGCGATAAAGCCATTGATAGAAAGCATGAGACACGAAGAAGATGAGGAACAGAAATTGGTTCTTACCTCGTTTCTGGTAAAAATGGGACCCGCCGCTGTTCCTGCTCTTATAGAGGTTTTGAGGGATCCGGACCTCGTAGTCTATGCTGTCGCAGCCCTTGGATCAATTGGAGAGCCAGCAGTTCCCACCCTGATGAATCTGCTTAATGATCAGGATGAGGAGGTTGTCAACTATGCAGGACTATCACTTGCCAGAATTGGAGAACCTGCAATTCCTCCCCTTTTTAATCTCTTTAACGAAGACAAGACGATGGTACCGCTGATAAGCAGTATATTTGCCAACATGGGAGGGGTGGCATTACCACGGCTGCTTGATGAGTTTAAAGCACTTGAGACAACAGGTCAGCAGGGAAGTGAGCGCGGTATCTCACTGATGTCTATGATCCTGGATATCTCAATGAATGATGCTCCACAGATGCACCATCTCTTCAGTCTCAAGGATGCAGAAATGCAAAGGATGCTTACAGGCATTCTGGTGAGCAAAGGAACCACAGTAATAGATCCGATTATCAGTGCTCTTTTAAGCTGGACCAAACCGACACCACACCTGGTTTTACAGACATTTGCAAGTATGAAAGCGCAGGTTATCACAAGGGTACACCAGGTAATGGAACAACTGCCAGATCGGGATCTCAGAAGGATACCCCTCATTCACCTTCTTGGAGATCTTATGGATCCCTCATCAGCCACCATCATCTTCAAAGCACTTCAGGACTCAGACCGCAGAATCAGGATTGCAGCTGTTCATGAACTTGGAAAGTTTGGAAGAGAAGCGCTGGACCCACTTACCAGTGCACTCCAGGATGAAGATCGTGAAGTAAGGGTTGCGGCAATTGAATCGATGGGCAATATTGGTCTTCCCGTTCTTGATCAACTGCTTACTGCTCTCAAAGATGAAGATGGAGATATCAGAGCGGCGGCAATCAATGGAATAGGAAAGATCGGAGAGCCTGCAATGTTCATGCTTATTCAGGCGCTCACTGACACGGATCGAAGAGTGCGCCAGGATGTTGTCCGACTACTTCAGGGATTTGGGTGGCAGCCAAAGTACACCACAGATCGGCTGAGTTACCTCTTTGCACGCGAAGACTGGGATACACTTATCAAGATTGGTCCACCAAGCATGGATATTCTTGCCCGCGGGCTTAAGGATCCGGATCCTGAAGTGAGCAAAGCCTGCCATGAAGCCCTGAAACAGATCAAAAGCAGACTGCCAACTATCTGAACTTGATCAGATTGATGTGAGATCGCACCGTACCGGTTTATGATAACCGGCAGGGCATCTCACATGAAACATTATATTTCAATCAGAGATCTGGATCGTAATCAGATTGATCACCTGATAGACAGGGCAGCCAGAATCGCTGTTTACGGTGCTGATGCACAGCCGCTAAAACGAAAAATTCTCGGGCTCCTCTTTTTTGAACCAAGCACCAGGACGCGGATGTCGTTTGAATCTGCAATGCTGCGCCTTGGAGGATCATGCATGAACCTTGGAGGTGTCGAGGTCAGTTCGATGGCAAAGGGTGAGACACTAGCTGACACAATCAGGGTTGTCAGCGGGTATGCCGATACAATCGTTCTCAGACATCCAAAAGTCGGGGCCGCAAGACTTGCAAGTGAGTTTGCAGATGTTCCGGTCATTAACGGTGGTGACG
The DNA here is from genome assembly GCF_035560735.1 of Methanospirillum sp. Taxonomy (GTDB): domain Archaea; phylum Halobacteriota; class Methanomicrobia; order Methanomicrobiales; family Methanospirillaceae; genus Methanospirillum. The sequence goes on along the minus strand of NZ_DATMYY010000076.1, from coordinate 8,412 downwards.
GGGCCGGTCAGCACCCATCTCAGACACTCATCGATCTGTACACAATTCACCAGTCCATGCCCCTCGACCGGATAAAGATAGGTCTCGTTGGAGATCTGATGTATGGCAGAACTACCCATTCTCTTGCATATGCATTGACCAGGTACAATGCTGAGATCCATGCAATCTCCCCAAAAGGTCTCGGACTACCGGAGTCACTCAAGCATGACCTCAGGGAGGCAGGGTGTGAAGTTATCGAACATGACTCAATCGAAGAGATCATCCGGGACCTTGACGTACTGTATGTAACACGGTTCCAGCGAGAACGATTCCCGGATCCTGCATCATTTTTCGATGTGGCAGCCAGTTATCGGATCACACCATCGCTTCTCCAAGGCGTGAAGGACCACCTGATCTTATTGCATCCCCTTCCCCGAGTTGATGAAATAGATCCGGCAGTTGACTCACTTCCCTATGCACGGTACTTTCAGCAGGCACGAAATGGTGTGCCGGTAAGAATGGCTATGCTCCTGGAGGTGATGCAATGAACAGCGACAAGTACCAGGAAGGGCTGCTGATAAGCGCAATTCAGAACGGAACTGTGATCGATCACATTACCGGTGGCGAAGCCCTGATTGTTCTCCGGATCCTGGGAATCACAGGAAGTACAAATGAATGCGTCAGTGTTGCCACCAACGTGGTGAGCAGCGCTCTTGGCAGAAAAGATGTTGTCAAGATAGAGAACAGGGAGCTCAAGGACGAGGAAGTAGACAGGATTGCTCTTATCGCTCCAAAGGCAACAATCAATATTATCAGAGAAAGAAGGGTTGTTGAGAAGAAGGGTGTAGATATTCCAGACACCCTTATCGGAGTTCTCAAGTGTCCGAACCCGTGTTGTATTACCAACACCCATGAGCCGGTGAGCAGCAGGTTCTCAGTTCAGGGAAAACGACTTATCTGCGATTATTGTGACACAGTTATCGGGTCTGACATATCATCACACATCATCTGATTTAGCGGAAGCCTGGGGCTGATGATCGATCAAATGGCCATGCACATCGATCTCTCCACGCCAGATCCTGGTACTTGATATCCACTTTCCATCTTCTGCGAGCACGCATCTGATTTGATGGATCTCAACACATGGCCGTTTTTTATTCCTGCGTAACTGGTTTATCTCTTTAGCTACAGGAAATGTCTCTTCACTTACAATAAGGGCGTCAAAATCAGAATCGAGGGTTGATCCAAACTTATCATGAAGTTCTTCTATCATCCAGATAGAGGGTACATTCTTCTCTTCAAGAAATGTCAGCAGGTCGGCTTCCCGTTCTTTGTACGGATGAATCGGATGAGATTTGCGATCTGCGAATGCATCGCTGGTCAAACCAATAATTACTTTTCCGTCCGGCCCAGCAATATCAAAGGCACGACTGATAAGAAACCGGTGCCCGTCATGCAGAGGGTCAAAGGTTCCCCCAACCATCACCTTCATGTCTGAACATGGTTATGTTCCCTTACGTTTATGGATATTCATAATATTGTCAAATCTGGTTTCAGACCTGCGGGTTCATTCGTGAACCACGGAACCGGTGGTTGATCCTTTTATGCCTTTTCGCCGATATGTACACAGGAGTGAACGGATATATTCCCGGCCAGGTCTGGTTTGAAGGGAAATTCCGTACCAACGTATGAATATCCATCAGCATATTCCACAGGCTGCATTTGTTGCACCGAATGCTACCGTCATAGGAGAGGTCGCTGCAGGTCCTGATATCGGGATCTGGTATGGAGCGGTGATACGGGCAGATAAAGATCAGATATCAATCGGTGCACGTTCCAATATTCAGGATAATTGTGTTGTACATACATCAACGGGCCATGCAGTTTCTATCGGGGACGATGTTTCAGTAGGACATGGCGCAATTTTACATGGATGCACGGTTAAGGACAGAGTTCTTGTCGGTATGGGAGCAATCGTTCTGAACGGTGCAATTGTAGGTGAGGAGAGCATCATAGGAGCTGGAGCCCTGGTGTCAGAAGGAAAAGAGATCCCACCCAGATCACTAGTACTCGGTGTTCCAGGAAAAGTTGTAAGACAGGTGACTGATGAAGAGGTTAAAGCCACACTACAGAACGCCTCATCTTATGTGAAACTAGCACGGGAGCATGCTGGTGAGTGAGGTTGTTGTCATTGGTGGCGGCATAGCCGGGATTACTGCGGCTCTTGATCTGGCAAATCACAATATCCATGTTCACCTGATCGAGCGTGAGCCAACCATTGGCGGACATATGGCGATGCTGGACAAGACCTTCCCAACCAATGACTGTTCAATGTGTATTCTCAGCCCAAAAATGGTGGATGCGGCACGACATCCAAAGATATCTCTCCACACCTGCACTGAGGTAACGAGTATAGAAGGGGATGTGGGAGATTTTACTGTGCATGTCACCAGGCATCCCAGGTACATAAAAGAGTCTGAATGTACCGGATGTGACGACTGCGTTGCGATATGTCCTGTTGAGGTATACAACAGGTTTGATGCAGGTCTTGGGGTCCGCAAAGCTATCTACAAGGCACACCCGCAGGTTGTTCCAAATATTGTAATCCGTGATGCAGAACACTGTATCAACTGTGGACTCTGTTATAGCATCTGTGGAAAGAAGGCAATCCTCAGAGATAATGAGGATGGAGAAGAACAGGCCTTCATCAAAGCTTCAGCGATTATTGTCTCAACCGGGTATGAAGTATTTGATGCTACAAAGAAACCAGCGTATCATTACCTCAGAATTCCGGATGTTATCAGCAGCATTGAATTCGAGCGGATGATCAACGCAAGTGGGCCAACGAGTGGATCCCTAAAAAGGCTTTCAGACGGTACTAAGCCAAAAAAGATTGTTTTTATTCAGTGTGTGGGTTCCCGTGACTGTACAGTAGGATCTCCTTCCTGCTCGGCAGTATGCTGCATGTATGCCATTAAAAATGCCCTGCTCATAAAAGAAAAATCTCCAGACACCGAGGTGACTGTGCTGTACATGGACATCAGGGCATATGGAAAGGGGTACGAAGAATTTTATGAGCGGGCAGTTCGTGCAGGAGTGAGATTTGTCAGAGGTCTTCCCGGAGATATCTATCAGAATAATGCTCACGTCAGAGTTCATGTTGAGAACACGGAGAATCGGGAGATCGTGAGGATTGATGCAGATCTTGTTGTCCTTTCTGTTGGGATCAGACCCCAGACAGATGCTGCAGAGATTGCTAAACGGTTTAATATCAGTCTGGACGAGACCGGATTCTTTGCCAGTGTTGATCAGAAATCAGAACATATTGCAGCAATAAGACCCGGCATATTCCTCGCAGGAACCTGCCGGGAGCCGATGGATATACCTGACAGTGTTGCAGAAGGTGGGGCTGCAGCAATGCGTGCGGTCATCAAATGCATGAAGGGGGAGCATGCAGCCCTCTGATAGCCCACTGAGACCCGTAACCTTTCACCCGGAGATTCCTGAGATCAGATTCATAGCGCAGACACGACTTCCTGAAGAGTACCGTGTGGATTCGGCAACAAATGTCAGCAACCTTGCTGATGCAATAAAATGTCTTGACATCAGGGGAGCCCCAGCGCTTGGGGTCGCTGGGGCATATGGAGTCGCCCTCGCCACCCTTACCAGCGCAGCATCTGATCCAGAGATCTTTCAGCAGGAAGTATCAGCTGCTGCAGATCTGCTCAAGTCCATCCGCCCTACAGCCGTTAACCTGTTTTATGGGATTAATCGCGTTCTCACCGTTGTAAAACAGGAACAGACAATATCTTCAGCCCGGGATCGGGCAGTCAGTGAAGCTGAAAAAGTAGCTGATGAAGATAGCAGAACCTGCCATGCCATCGGGGAGCATGGACGAAAAGTTCTTCCTCTTTCATGCAGGATTCTCACCCACTGTAATGCAGGAGCATTAGCATGCAGTGAATGGGGCACTGCACTTGGCGTTATCAGGACAGCAGTACAGGCCGGATCATTAGTTCAGGTATATGCCTGCGAGACAAGGCCACTTCTTCAGGGTGCCAGACTGACATCCTGGGAACTTGCACAGGATGGGATTGATGTCACGGTTATCACCGATTCCATGGCTGCATCACTCATGAGAAAAGGGATGATTGATCTCGTAATTGTTGGGGCTGATCGAATCACAGGTGATGCTGTCTTTAACAAGATCGGAACCTACATGCATGCCGTATGTGCACATGCCCATGATATCCCATTCTATGTTGCTGCTCCGTTTTCAACCTTTGATGAGGAGTCTGCTGAAGCAGACATCATCGTCGAGGAGCGAAGTCGTGATGAGATCGCAAGCTTTGGAGGGAGAAGAACGATACCAGATACAGTAAACGTATATAACCCGGCATTTGATGCAACACCAGTATCACTGGTAACGGGAATCATCACAGAACATGGTATATTCACTCTGCCTGATGACCTAACCGAAATCAGAGCGATCAGAAAGAGGAGTTTACAGCAGGATCATGACATCAGTCTTTGATCTCTACCCCCATCTGATTTCGTTAATAGGTGAGATAACCGTCCTCTTTGTTCTTGGTTGTCTGATTTGTGGATTAATCCTGCTTTTCTTGACAATTTACGCAATCCGAACTGGAAATCTTCTCTTCCCGAGATTCATGCGGGCGGGCCTTATATTCCTCGAAGGCATGATGAGAGGCCTCTTTAAACTCGTTGGTGTTGAGGACCAGGAGTTTTTGCGTATCATGGTAACCCTGCAAAACACACTGAACAGAAAGGCATTCATGGTAATCCCAATTCCACAACGTGCCGTTTTTATTCCACAATGTCTCCGCTCCGGAGCGTGTCCTGCTCATCTCCATGAAGAGGGGCTCAACTGCCGTTCGTGCGGATTATGTCAGATCGGCGTTGCAAAACCCCTTCTTGAAAAAATGGGATACAAGTTCTTCATTGTGCCTGGTTCTTCATTTATCAAGAGAATGGTGAAACGGTACAGACCCAAAGCGATCATCGGTATTGGGTGCCTGATAGAGATCAAAGAAGGAACCGAGATGGCAGGACAACTCAACCTTATCTCTATGGGAATTGTTACCACCCGAGATGGCTGCGTTGAGACAGCAGTCAACTGGGATGAAGTATACCAGATCGCTCTGCTCGGTGTCAGCAGAACAGACATACCGCAAGAACTTGAGAAGTATTCCTCTTAAAACTATTTTATCGAAAGAGCACTGCTGATATCAGAAATATCAGCAGTGAGGCAAACATGCCAACTTTGATGAACAATGAACTATGTGACTCTTTTATTTCTTCAGATGTACTGCACCAGAACGCACGAAAAGCTCCATAAAAGATTATAATATCTACGGGAATTATGCCCACCAGGTAATAATTTCCCCACCTAAAATAGAGGAGAAGTGATATGATAACCCCGAATATGGCAGATGCGACAGCCACCAGAACAGTGCTCTTAAGTCCGTATAGGATTGGCAGGGTTCGTGCTCCATGAGCTTTGTCACCCTGCATGTCCTCTGCATCTTTGATAAGTTCCCGGCTCAGGATAACACCAAAACAGGCACCGGCAACCGGGAGGTTTGCAATCACACCTTCCCATCCTTCAAGTGCCCCTCCAAAGAGAAAGATACTAGCCGATAGGTATGAGACTGCAAGATTTCCAAGCAGAGGCATAACCTTGAGATAAGAAGCATAACCCCAGAGCAATACAGAATTTAAAGCAGCAATAATTATGAGTGGCAGAGGGGCATATGCGATACCTATGGCATTACCAATGAGAAAGAGCAGTACCGAATACACGAGCGCTGCCCTCTGGCTGATCTCACCTGATGGAATCGGTCGATCTGGCCGGTTAATCGCATCAATTGCCGCATCATGATAGTCATTAATCACATTTCCTGCCGCGGTTATCAGGAGAACCATGAAAAATATGATCAAAACTGATGGCAACAGCGTGCCGGTAGCAATGACAAAGGCGAGAACGCCAGCAAATCCGGCCATAACAGCGTTGAGCGGCCTAATGATCCTGATAAAAGCAGCAGGTTTCATACAATTCCAAAAGAGGTACGGACGTGGAGGGATTTGAACCCCCGACATTCAGCTTAGGAGGCTGACGCCATATCCTGACTAGGCCACACGTCCTGCCCTATTAGGTGGCATACGGGAAGGTATAAGTCTATCGAACAGCCATTTTTTCAACGAATGGAACTGGAATTGATAGAAGAAGGGAAAACCACCCTGTGGGTTCCCATGCATGATAGTACAGCAACGTTTCCTCCAGGCAGCGCCCCTATCTTCTACAATCCGCGAATGGCACTAAATCGTGATGCTACTGTGCTCGTTGCAGCCTGTACAGAGCCAAGAACATATCTTGATGCAATGGGGGCTAGTGGTATCAGGGGTTGTCGGGTGGGATACGAGACAGGGACCATTGTCACGATAAATGATCGAGACCCTGATGCAACGACCCTCATAAAAAAAAATATCGATCATCTAGCTCTTGATGCTAATGCCACCTGCCGGGATGCCAATGCGCTTATGTCAGAAGAACCGTTCGATTTTGTTGATCTCGATCCTTTCGGGACACCTGCACCATTCATTGATGCCGGTATCAGAAGTTCGGTAAGGATGATCGGCATTACTGCAACAGACACTGCACCTCTCTGTGGAGCACATCTCAAGGCTGGTATCAGGAGATACATGGCACGACCCATGAATACCGATTACCATGCAGAGGTAGGTCTGCGAATTCTCCTTGGATATGCTGCACGGATGACAGCCAGATATGACCGCGGGATAATACCACAGTTCTGTTTTGCCCATGAGCACTTTGTCAGGCTTCATCTCAAACTTGCCCGGGGGACCCAGGCAGCAGATCAAACCCTCGCACAGATGGGATACATTTACCAGTGTACAGGATGCCCGTACCGAACCGAAGGATCCGGTTTTTTCCCGGAACCAAAGGTCTGCCCTCATTGTGGTAAACAATTAAACACAATAGGGCCGCTCTGGACCGGAGCAATTCAGGATACTGATTTTCTATCAGTCATGAATGAGCGCCTGCCTGACAGCGGGATTTCTGCACCTGATGAACTCGGAAAAATCCTGACCTGTTGCATACAAGAGCCTGCGATATCGTTCTCATACGACTATCACAAACTTGCCAAAGCATACAGGGTATCACCAGGTCCTATTGCCGTGGTCCTCGAATCATTGCAAAATATGGGATATTCTGCCTCAAGGGTTCATTACTCAGGGTATTGTATTAAGACCAATGCCCCTCTTGAGACGCTTCGTGACTGTCTTACCGCTCAATGATAATCTGAAGTACATCTTCATCTGCAAGAGTATGGGTAAGCCCGACACGTTGAGCCTCGTGCTTGACTGAATCACCCCATATTCTTGCATACCTGAATTTATCATAGAAATCACGGTGAAGTTTATGGCAGACATCTTCCACTTTTGCCCCGAGTCGCATGATCAGGGGTTCATCCATATCAGCAGGTCCGGCAACCGGTTTAAGATACAAACGCATGAATCCAAGGCTGTCGTAAATCGCATCCTTGAGCTCTTCCATGTGATACCCGACAGCAGCAGAGATCATCACCGGACTCATCTCAAACCTTTCCGTAAGGTCAGTCTCAATCCGCAAGCGTTCTGCTTCGTCAATAAGATCAATCTTGTTGACGACGACGATGGCAGGTACATACACCCTGCTTCCCATCAAAGCATCAATAAGATCATCCTGGGTTGCGTTTCCACGGATGAGAATGTCAGCACTTGCAATCCGGTTTTCGGTAAGAATTGATCTTACTTCCTCGATGTCAAGATCAAGTGTACCAACAGCATTGAGCCTCACACCACCGCGTGAGGTCTTTTTGATAGTGATATCAGGCTCTGGCACATTGATTCTGATCCCTGCATCGTACAATTCACGAATCAGAACATCCACATGTTTCTCGTTGAAGACATCAACGAGGATAACAATCATATCCGCTGTTCTGACAACAGCAATTACTTCTTTCCCACGCCCTTTGCCCATCGCAGCACCGGCAATAAGACCGGGAATATCAAGGAGTTGAATCTTTGCTCCCTTATGTTCGAGGGCTCCCGGTACTACTGTCAGGGTTGTAAATGCATATGCGCCAGTCTCACTTTCAGTACCTGTCAGTTTATTTAATAGGGTAGACTTACCAGTTGACGGGAAACCCACAAGAACGACAGTTGCATCTCCGGATTTTTTGACTGAATATCCCTCGCCGCCGCCACCGGCTTTCATTGCACGGTTGACAGCATCCTCTTTCATCTTGGCAAGTTTTGCCTTCAGGCGCCCGATGTGCTTGGAAGTAGCTTTATTATAGACAGTTTTCTGGATCTCGTCCTCTATTTCTTTTATTTGATCCTCAATTC